>JBIKTU010000286.1:0-3645 GCA_044347965.1 Caulobacter sp. | reverse complement strand
GCTCGACAACGCCGCCCGGCCGAGCGGGGCGCTGGTCTATTCCAACCCCGACGCCGGCGACCGGCTGACCGCCGAGCAGTTCGACAGTCTGAAGGCCGAGCTGGAGACCCGCGCCGGGCCCGCCGCCGCCGGCCGGCCGATGCTGCTGGAGGGCGGCCTCGACTGGAAGCCGATGTCCCTTTCGCCGGCCGAGATGGACTTCATCGCGGGCAAGCACGCCGCGGCCCGCGAGATCGCCCTGGCCTTCGGCGTGCCGCCCCAGCTGCTGGGCATCCCGGGCGACAACACCTACGCCAACTACCGCGAGGCCAACGGCGCCTTCTGGCGACACACCGTCGTGCCGCTGGCCGAGCGCCTGGCCCGGGCCCTGACCGGCTGGCTGGCCGCGCGCCACCCCGGCGTGCGGATCGCCTGCGACCTCGATGGGGTTCCGGCGTTGAGCGCTGAACGCGACGCCCTCTGGGCCCGGCTGGAGGCGGCGACCTTCCTGACGCCGGACGAGCGGCGAAGGCTGGCGGGGTTGGATGGGTAGATCCTTGTGGAACCCTTCCCCCTGGAGGGGGGAAGGGCAGGGTTGGGGGTGGGACCGGAGCGCCGAAGGCGCGATCCGCCGCCGCTCCGGTCAGATGCTCGACGCACCGCCAGGCCGATCCGCTTCCACCCCCATCCGACCCTGCTCCGCAGGGCCACCTTCCCCCCTCCAGGGGGAAGGAAGCGAGGAATCACCATGACCACCCCCCGCTTCCGTCTCGACCGGCAGGTGACCCTCGCCGTCATCATCACTGTCGCCATCCAGGCGGCGGGCGGCCTGTTGTGGGCCGGGCGGGCCTCGGCGCGGATCGACGAGCTGGAGCGCCGCGTCGAGGGCCAGGGGCCGACCGCCGAGCGGCTGGCCCGGGTCGAGGAACAGATCGCCGGCCTGCGCCTGACGCTGGAGCGGCTCGAACGACGGCTGGAGAGCGGAGAGCTTTGATGGAAACCCAAATCAGCGGCTACGCCTCCCTGTTCTGGACGCGCGACCTCAACGACGACGTGACGGCGGCGGGCGCGTTCAGCGCCTCGCTGGCGAGGACCGGCGCGGGCGGGGTGAATATGCTGTGCCAGCACGACGCCGACCGACCCGTCGGGGTCTGGGACGAGGTCGTCGAGGACGGCCGCGGCCTTTTCGTACGGGGCCGTATCTTCGACATCACTCCGGAGGGCCGCCTCTGCGCGGCCCTGGTGCGGGCCGGCGCGATGGACGGGCTTTCCATCGGCTTCAAGGCCACCAAGGCCCGGCCCGACGACAGCGGCCGGCTGCGGGTGCTGACGCAGGTGGAGTTGTGGGAGGTGTCGGTTGTGACCTTCCCGATGCTGCCCGGGGCGCGGATCAGCACCGTGATTTCCCTCCCCCTGGAGGGGGGAGGGGCAGGGGTGGGGGTGGCGGCCTGAACGGCGAACGCCGCGTCAGTCATCGACCCACTCCACCCCCATCCCAACCCTTCCCCCCTCCAGGGGGAAGGGCTCTTCAACGGAGACCCCATGAAAGAGACCAAACACGCGGCGGCGGATCCCGCCGCGCGCGCCGCCATGCATGACGTCATGGCCGCGTTCGAGGCCTTCAAGGCCGCCAATGACGAGCGCCTGAACGCGCTTGAGACCAAACGGGGCGACGCCCTGCTGGAGGAGAAGGTGGCGCGGATCGACGCCACGCTGCAGGCGGCGCAGGGCCGGCTCGACCGGGCCCTGTCGGACGGCCGGCGTCCGGCGCTGGCCGGCGAGGGCGGCCGCGTCGTCGTGGCCGACGAGCGCAAACAGGCCTGGGACGGCTACCTCAAGACCGGCCAGTCCTCGGCGATGATCCTCGAGGCCAAGGGCCTGAGCGAGGGCGTCCCCACCGCCGGCGGCTACGTCGCCCCGCCCGAGACCGAGCGGATGATCGAGCGGCGGCTGCAGATGTCCTCGCCGATGCGCGACATCGCCACGGTGCGGACCATCGGGGCCGGCGTGTTCCGCAAGCCGGTGTCGACGGCGGGCATCGAGAGCGGCTGGGTGGCCGAGACCGACGCCCGGCCCGAGACCGACCCGCCCGTGCTGGCGCTGCTGGAGTTCCCGGCGGCCGACCTCTACGCCAGCCCGGCGGCGACCCAGGCCCTGCTCGACGACGCCTTCGTCAACCTCGACGAATGGCTGGCCGCCGAGTGCGAGGACGCCTTCGCGGCCCAGGAGACCGACGCCTTCGTCAACGGCAACGGGACCAACAAGCCCAAGGGCTTCCTCAGCTACACCAAGGTCGCGGACGCCTCGCAGGCCTGGGGCGAGATCGGCTTCGTGCTCAGCGGCGCGGCGGGCGGCTTCCACGCCACGACCCCGGTCGACCGGATCATCGACCTGATCTACGCGCCCAAGGCCCAGTACCGCGCCAATGGCCGGTTCGTGCTCAACCGGCGCACGGCCGCGCAGATCCGCAAGTTCATGGACGCGGACGGCAACTACATCTGGTCGCCGGCCACGGCGCCCGGCGCCCCGGCCACGCTGCTCGGCTATCCGGTCACCGAGATCGAGACCATGCCCGACGTCGGGGCCAACAGCTTCGCCCTGGCCTTCGGCGACTTCGCCAAGGGCTACCTGATCGTCGACCGGGCCGGCGTCCGCGTGCTGCGCGACCCCTACAGCGCCAAGCCCTATGTGCTCTTCTACACCACCAAGCGCGTCGGCGGCGGCGTGCAGAACTTCGACGCCATCAAGCTGATGAAGTTCGCGGCCTCGTAGGAGGCGCTCATCCGGTCTCCCTCCCCCTTGTGGGGAGGGTGGATCGGCGAGCGCAGCGAGACGAGACGGGTGGGGCAAGCAGCGATCCTCACCCGACGCTGAAGGCGGCCACCGCTTGCCCCACCCTGGTCCGCTTCGCGGACCTGTCCCTCCCCACAAGGGGGAGGGAGGAGAGATCCCCCATGCCCCCCATCACCCTGGCCGAGGCCAAGGCGTTCCTGCGCGTCACCGACGCCGCCGAGGAGGCGCTGATCCAGCTGCTGATCGCGGCGGCGACCGAGCGGGTCGAGCTGGCCGTCGGCATGGTCCTGACCGACCCCGCGCCGTCGCCGCTGCGGCTGGCCATCCTGATGCTGGTCGCCCACGGCTTCGAGCACCGCGAGGGCGAGGCCCCCGCCGCGCTCGTCGAGCCCTGGCTGGCCCCCTACCGGAGCGCCCGGCTGTGAGCATCGCGTCCCTGCGCACCCTGGCTGTGCTGGAAGCCCTGTCCGAGGCCGAGACCGTGTTCGGCGGCCGGTCGCGGACCTGGACCGAGGTGGCCGCCGTCTGGGTCGACCTGCGGCCCGCCGGACACCGCGAGGCCGGCGACGGCGCGATGCGGCCCGTCCTTACCGAGACCGCTGAGGCCGAGGCCCGAACGGGCGTCGCCGCCCGCGGCATGCGGCTGAAGGCCGGCGGCGAGCCCTGGCGGATCGTCGCGGTGCAGCCGGCCCGGCCGCGTCCCGGCCGCATGATCCTCAAGCTGGAAAGAGCCTGGCCATGAGCCCCGACCTTGCGCTTCACAAGGCGCTGCTCGACCACCTGCGCGCCGACGCGTCGGTCAAGGCCCTGCTGGGCGATCCCGCGCGTGTGTTCGACGAGCCGCCCGAGGCGCCGACCTGTCCCTATGTCGCG
>JBIKTU010000284.1:0-3647 GCA_044347965.1 Caulobacter sp. | reverse complement strand
GAGGCCGGCCAGGGCCTGGCCCGCGACCTGATCCTGGCCCGCGCGGCCGGGACGCCGGACGAGGTGGCCGAGGAGCGCTATGCCGAGGCCGTCGGCCGGGCGCTGGCCGACCAGGCGGCGGAACCGGCCTTCAAGGCGTTGATCCTGACCCTGCCCAGCGAGCCGGACCTGTCGATGGCCATGTCGCCGGCCGATCCAGCGGCGATCCACGACGCCCGCAATGCGCTGCGGGCGCGCCTGGCCGTCCATCTGGGCGACGACCTTCGTCGCCAGCACACGGGTCTTTCGGACAGCGCGCCCTTCTCGCCGGACGCCGCCTCGGCCGGCCGGCGCGCGCTGCGCAACGCGACCCTGGAGCTGCTGGCGGTCGACCCGCACAGCGGCAACCGCGACCTGGCCGCCCGCCACTTCGAGACGGCGACCAACATGACCGACGCCATCGGCGGCCTCAACGCGCTGATCGAGCTCGGCGGCGAAGCCCGCAGCAAGGCGCTGGCCGATTTCCACGCCAGGTGGAAGGCAGAGCCCCTCGTGCTCGACAAGTGGTTCGCCGCCCAGGCCCGCGATCCGTCGGAACAGGCGCTGGGCGGCGTGCTCGGGCTGACAGCTCACCCGGACTTCGACGGTCGCAATCCCAATCGCCTGCGCGCGCTGGTCTCGACCTTCGCCAACTTCAACCCGGCCCGGTTCCATGATCCGTCCGGCGACGGCTACCGTTTCCTGGCCGACCAGATCATCGCCACCGACACGGTCAACCCGATGACCGCCGCCCGCCTCGTCGAGCCGCTGGGAAGCTGGCGTCGCTACCGGCCGGAGCTGGGTGCGCTGATGAAGGCGCAGCTGGAGCGGATCATCGCCGTCGAGGGCCTGTCCAAGAACGTCTTCGAACTGGCCAGCAAGGCGCTGGGGTAGGCGATCCAAACCCCGTCATCCTCGGGCTTGTCCCGAGGGCCCCTCGATCAGCTTCCTCCTGAGAGCGTGATCACGACCTCACCTGCGAACCGGCAGAGGGATCCTCGCCACAAGGGCGAGGATGACGGGAATTGTTTGCTGAATGGCAAGCGGGACATCAAGTCGCCCGCGGAGCCGGCCAGAGTCGCCCCCTCACCCCCGGCCAGAAGACATTCACCGCCAGTCCGGCCATGACCAGACCGGCTGCGGCCAGCTTCCAGGCGGGCAGCGCCTCGCCGAGCACAAGGGCGGAGCCGGCCATGCCGAACACCGGGACCAGCAGCGACATCGGGGCGATGGTCGCCGCCGGGTGGCGCGACAGCAGCCAGCCCCAGACGGCGTAGCCGAACAGGGTGTTGCCAACCGACTGCCAGGCGACAGCCGCCCAGGTGATCGCATCGGCGGCCAGGAGCCCCTGGCGGATCGCCGGCCAGCCCTCGAAGACCAGCGACATCGCCGCCAGCGGCGGGACCGAGAACAGGCTGGCCCAGACCACGAAGCCCAGCATGTTGGCGTTCGGGCTGCGCCGGCTGACGATGTTGCCGCCGGCCCAGCTGAGGCCGGCCAGCAGCACCAGCCCAAGCCCGAGCGGCGTCGCCGAGCCGTCGGTCCGCCAAAGGATCAGCGCGATCCCCGCGGCCGCGAGGGCAAGGGCCGCGATCTGGAAAGGCTTCACCCGCTCGCCACTCAACCCCATGGCCAGGGCGACGGTGAAGAAGGCCTGACTCTGCACGACCAGCGAGGCGAGGCCCGGCGAGATGTGGCCGTTCATGGCGATGTACAGCAGGCCGAACTGCCCCGCACCGATCAGCACGCCGTAGGCCGCCAGGTCCCGCCAGGGAACGTCGGGCCGCTTGATGAAGAACACGGCGGGCGCCAGCGCGAAGATGAAGCGCAGGGTCGCGAACAGCAGCGGCGGCAGGTGGTCCAGTCCGATCCTGATGACCACGAAGTTGCTCCCCCAGACCGCCACCACGGCCAGGGCGAGCAGCGCGTGGCGCAGGGGCAGCGATGTCTGGTTCATGGGCGGCGCGGCCTTTGTCCGGGACGCCCGACTTAGGCCCGGACGGCGCGTCGGGCACGCCATTTCTTCGATCGGCGCCATCATCCTGCGGCCAACTGACTCACAACCTGTGCAAAGCCCGGTTTGGCCCGTGACGCGACAGGAACGCTTCCGTAAGATTCCCTGTCGGGGGAAGTGACTCGGCGCGGGGATTCGAAGGACTTGGCGGGCAAGAGTCGCAAGGCAGGCAAGGCCGGCGAGCCCGCGTTCGCTTCGGGCGAAGCTCGCGCGTCCGACGGCGCTGTCGTACGCGTCGCCATTCTGGCCGCCCTGCTTCTGCTCGCGATCTACACCTTTTTCGGCGTCCAGCGCCTGGAGAGGAACTGGACGCGCCCGGGCGATGCAGGCCCCGACGCCGCGGCGCAGGTGCTGGCCGCCCGCCTTGATGTCGAAGTGGCCCGGCGCAGCGGCGGCCTGACCGCCGGCGCCGTGCTCATCGACCGTGCTCCGGACTCTCCGATCGACGCGGCGGAGGCCGCGTTGCGCGCTGCCGGCGACGGCGTGGCCGCGACAGCGGTCGTCACCGACAACACCATTGGCGCGATCGCCGGCCGGGCAGAGGCCGCGGACTGGAAGGGCGCCGCCCGACTGGCGCTGGCCTCCGGCAGAAGCAGCTGGCTGGGCGTCCCTTCAGGCGACCCCCGACGGCTCTACATCGCGCGGGTCGTCGGCGACCGCACCGTGCTGCTCACCACCCAGGATGTGGCCCGCCTGCCCTTGAAGACCGGCAGCCGGGCCTCAGCCGCCGTGGCCATGCCCGATGGCCGGCTCCTCGCCGTGGCCGGCTCCGGCGGGGTGACCCAGGCCTCGACCGTGCGCGAGGCCTTCGCTCTTTCGCCCGATGACCTAAAGGCCGACCAGCTCACGCGGGCCCGGCGCCCGGATGGCGCTCTGATCGACGTGGCTGCCCGGCCCGCGGCCGGCGGCGCCCTGTGGGCCATCGCCGCGAGCCCCCCCGCCGGCATCGTCGCGGCCAACCGCGACAGGATCGACAGCATCGTCGCGCTGCTGGTGCCGCTCGGCATCGGCATCGCCCTGGCCCTGCTGCTGTTCAGCCAGAGCCGCAAGGCCGAGGCCGTCCAGCGCGCGTTTGTCCAGAGCGAGCAGCGGTTCCGCATGGCCGTCGAGGCAGCCCGTTGCGGCATCTGGGAATGGGACCTGTCGCAGGACCAGGTGTTCATGTCCGACGTCACCGGCGTAATCTTCGGCTGGGGCGGCGGCGGGATTGTCGGCGGCCAGGAAGTCCTCGACCGCGTGGCTCCCGACCATCGCGAGCGCGTCCGGCAGGCGCTGGCTCACGCGGCGACCTATGGGGCGTTTGACGTGTCCTTCCGGGTGCCGGCCTCCTCGGGCGGTCGCTCCTTGTGGATCGACGCCCGCGGCCAGGGCCTGGGCGCGCCCGGCGCCGACGGCTACGGCCGGATCATCGGCGTGGCGTTGGATGTCACCGAGGAGCGTCTGGCGCAGGCCCGCGCCCAGGCGGCCGAGACCCGGTTGCGCGACGCCATCGAAAGCGTCTCCGAGGCCTTTGTGCTGTGGGACCGCAACGGCCGCCTGCTGCTCTGCAACCGCAACTACCGCAGCGTCTTCAACCTTGAGCCCAAGCTGCTGAAGCAAGGGGCGGCGCGCGACT
>JBIKTU010000283.1:0-3659 GCA_044347965.1 Caulobacter sp. | reverse complement strand
TGCATGGTGTCCTGTCGGGACGTTTCACCGGTCAAGGACGCCTCCGATGTGCAATCTTTATCGCATGCGGACCGGCGCCGCCGACATCCTCTCCGCCAGCCGCGCCATGTCGGCCGATGTCGGCAATCTGGAGCCGCGCGACATCTACCCCGACTACGCCGCGCCGATCGTCCGCAACGGCGCCGAAGGGCGTGAACTGGTGCTGGCGCGCTGGGGCCTGCCCTCCTCCAGCCAGGCGATGCCAGAAGCTACACCGAGTCGATCAGCCCAACCTCCCGGGACACAGCACCATCGCCGCTATCGCACTCTGGATACGACAAGTGTCCACAGGTCCTGGTGCTCGGCGGCCTCACTCCAGCGGACGGACGGCGGCGGGCTCCAGCCGGACCCGCACCCTCTCGCCGACGGAGAGCCGCCCGGGGACGGCCACCAGGGTGGCCTCGGCTGAGCCTGCCCGCACGCGCGCCTCGCTGGTCGCGCCGCCGTAGGCTACCGCCAGGACCACCGCCTCGACCCCGTCGGGGTCGAGCGCCAGCGCCTCCGGCCGGAACATCAGGCGGCAAGGCCCGTCGCGTCCGGGCGCTTCGAACAGGCCGAACGGCGTCCGGACCTGTCCCGCCTGTCGTTCGCCGTCGATCACGTCGACCTCGCCGAGCAGCCGGGCGGCATCGAGCGATACCGGCCGGGCGTAACAGTCCTCGGGCGAACCGGCCTGCAGCACCCGGCCCTGGTCCATCAGGATCAGGTCATCGGCCATCCGCATGGCGTCGCCGGCGTCATGGGTAACCACCAGGGCCGCGGCTCCGACCTCGCGCAGCGCCAGGGCGATGTCCTGTCGCAGCTCGCCGCGCAGATGGGCGTCGAGGCTGGAGAAGGGCTCGTCCAGCAGCACCGCGCGCGGGGCCGGGGCCAGCGCGCGGGCAAGGGCGACCCGCTGCTGCTGACCACCCGACAACTGGTGCGGCCAGTCGCGGCCCCGGTCGCCCAGACCGACGCGCGCCAACCAACGGTCGACGATCTCGCGCCGCATCGCCCGGGGGCGATCGACCAGCCCGAAAGCGACGTTGTCGCGTACGCTCAGATGCGGGAACAGGGCATGGTCCTGGAATACCAGACCGATACGTCGCCGTTCGGGGGGCAGGGCCTGTGACGGGGAGGCGATCAGGGTCTCACCATACCGGATCTCGCCGCCATCCAGCGGCTCCAGCCCTGCGATCAGGCGCAGAAGAGTGCTCTTGCCGCAGCCCGACGGGCCAAGAAGCGCCGTGATCCTTCCCGGCGCCAGGGTCAGGCTGACGCCATCGACGGCCGACCGCCGGCCGAAGCGCCGCACCAGGCTCACGCATGTCAGGCGTTCGGAGGTCACGTGCTGGATTCCCGCCGTGGATCGGACATGCGCCGGCTAAGCCACACCACGCCAGGCAAGGCGAGCAGGATGATCATCAACGACGGCGGCCCGGCCTGGGCCAGGCGCTCGTCCTGGGCGTAGTTGGAGGCCAGCACCGCCAGGGTGTCGAAGTCGAACGGCCGCAGGATCAGGGTCGCCGGCAGCTCCTTCAGCACATCGACGAAGACGATCAGCAGCGCGGTGAAGACCGCGCCGCGGGCGACCGGAAGCCGGACGCCGAACGCGGCCCCCGCTTCGCTGCGGCCCAGCAGGCGGGCTGCCCCGACCATGGCCGGTCCGGCGCGGTCGAGGCCCGCCTCGACCGGCTCCAGCGCCGCCGCCGCGAGCCGCGCCGCATAGGCGTAGATCAGCAGCGCCAGCCCCCAGCCGAACCCGGCGGCCGCGCCGGGCACGAGGCTCCAGACCACGGCGGCCGGGGCCAGCAGGCCGATGGCCATCACGGCCCCGGGCGTGGCGTAGCCGAGGCTGACGCTGCGGGCCACCGGACCAAGACGCGGCAGGGTCAAGGCCAGCAGGACGGCAAGCCCGACAGTGGCGACAGCGCCGGCGGTCCCGAGGGTGACGGTCCGCACCGCCGCCGGGATCAGCCGGCTCCACTGCGGCTCGATCTGCAACGCCGAGATGGCGAGCCAGGCGGCGGGAAGGAGCAAGGCAAAGACGAACAGCAGGGTGCAGAACAGGCTGGCCCCGAACGCCGCCGCGCCGGTGAGGTGGATCGGCTGGAACGGGCGCTGGCCGCCGGCCGCGGCGAACTGCCGCCTCCCCCGCGTCGTACGCTCGATCCAGATCAGTAGCGCCGCCGCGCCCAGCAGCGGCAGGGCGAACCGCGCGGCGGCGCCTGGCGAGCCATACACCGACCAGGCCCGGACGACGCCGGTGGTCAGGGTCTGGACGCTCAGGAACTTGACCGCGCCATAATCGGCCAGGGTCTCCATCACAGTCAGGGAAAGGCCGGCGGCGACGGCTGGCCAGGCCATCGGCAGGGCGACAGCGGAGAAGGCGCGCCACGGTCCCGCCCCCAGCGTCCGCGCCGCCTCGACCGCCTGAGCCGCCTGGCTCTCCAGCGCGGCGCGCAGGGTCAGATAGGTGTAGGGATAAAAGGTCAGGCCAAGGACGAAGGCGGCCCCCCAGAGCGAGCGCAACCGCAGCGGCAGGTCGAACCCGAACTGGGCGCGCAGGCCGGTCTGCACCGGCCCGGCCACGTCAAGAAGGTCGGCGTAGCCATAGGCCACGGCGAAGGCAGGGGCCGCCAGAGGAAGGGCCAGCGCCCAGCTGAAAAGGCCGCGCCCGGGAAAGCGATGCAAGGCCACCAGCCAGGCGGCGATAGCCCCGAGACCTCCGGCGATCCCCGCCACAAGCACCACGAGGCCAGCGGTGGTGGCGGCGTAGCGCGCCACCTCGCGCGGGGCGATAGCCGCCTCACCCGGGACCAGCGCGGCGGCGACTACCCCGCCTAGAGGCAGCAGCAGGGTCAGGGTGACCAACAGACCAAGCCAGGTGAGCGGCGAGCCCGACCATTCGGCCAGGGCGCGCCGGATCGGGCCTGCGCTGCCTTTATTGGTCATCGCGGTGGCTATCGCCAGCCCGCCGCGCTCATCATCGACTGGGCCTCGGCCTGGCGCGGGCCGTAGAGCGAAACGGCCATCGGATTGGCCTTGAACCCGGCGTAGGCGTCGACCGGGGCCGGGGCGGCCACGCCCGGGCTGACCGGATATTCGTAGTTCATCCGCGACACCATTGCCTGGGATTCCGGCGTCGCCAGGAATTCGAGCAGGAGCAAGGCGTTGTCGCGGTTCGGGGAATGGGCGGCGACGCCGCCGCCGGACACGTTCACATGCGCCCCCTGCCCGTTGAGCGACGGGTAGGCCAGTCGCAGCCTGCCTGCGACCTCGCGGTCCGCCGCTTCCTCGCCGGCGCCCATGCGGATGAAATAGTAGCTGTTGGTAAGGGCGATCTCGCAGACGCCCGCGGCCACGGCGCGGATCTGGTCGCGGTCGCCGCCCTCCGGCGGCCGGGCCATGTTGGCGACCACGCCCTCGACCCACTGCCGGGCGCGCGCAGGGCCCCAGGCCTCGATCAGGGCCCCGACCAGCGACAGATTGTAGACGCTCTCCGACGAACGAACGCACAGTTTTCCCCGGAAGCGCGGCGAGGCGATCTCCTCGTAGGTGTCGACCTCCTCCGGGCGGACGCGGGCAGGGTCATAGGCGACGATCCGCGCGCGCCGGGCCAATCCGAACCACTCGCCGCC
>JBIKTU010000282.1:0-3662 GCA_044347965.1 Caulobacter sp. | reverse complement strand
CGGGCAAGGCAGCGGCCTCGTCCCGGACCGGATGAGTAACCCCCTCATCCCTGTCCCCGCTCGAACTCCATCCCGTCGCCGCAAGGTCGCTGGCCATGCGCCCTCCCCGTGCGACGGGACGAGGGGAAGGATACGGGCGCGGAATCGGAGGGGGATAGATTCGAGTTATCCCCCCATCTCCGTCTCCCCCGCGAAGGCCGGGGTCCATACGGGGCAAGGGCTCGGGGTGTATCGTGGATCCCGGCCGGCGCCGGGAAGACGGGGGATAGAAGGGCAGGAGGATAGACCTCTTCCTACACCCCGCCCTTCGCCACCTCACGCAGGTTGACAAGCACCTTGGGGGTGTCCTTGCGCAGGCCGGCGCGGACGGCCACCGGCGGGGCGATGATCCTGGCCGACAGGCGGTTCTCGTAGGTCACCCGGGTCCAGCGGCCTTCATTGAAGGCGGAAAGGCCCCACTGCCCTTCCATGGTCTTCAGGTCGCCGTCGACCCGCTTGAACCGGATGCGCTTGAAGGGCTCGTAGTCGGAGCGGAACACGTTGCGCAGCGTGGGCAGGAACAGGTTGCCCTTCGTCACATGCTCGCGGATGTCCCAGCCCGCGCCCTGCTGCAGCACCCGGCAGCGGGTGACGCTGGTCACCAGCTTCGCGGCGTAGCGGCAGTCGGTCATCGCCTTCCAGATGCGTTCGGCCGGGGCGGGAATGTCGATGGCGGCATGGATGCGGGCCGACTCGCCGTCGGGATCGAGCGTGACCGAGATCCACGGCAGTCCGGCCTTGAGCGACCGGTCGGCCCCCTCGGGCAGCGCGGACGCGCTCGCCGGACCGGCGATGGAAAACAGCAGCAACGTCGTTAGCGCGGCAGCCCGGATCATGAACCCGTCCTCCAGAAGTCTGCGTCTTCGTCAGCGGAAAGGCCAGGCCAATCAAGCCGGGGCGTCCAGCGGATTCGGCGAACACGGGAAGCTCCGCCGACGGCCTTTCGCTAGCGACAGAGTGCGACAGCGACGCAACAGCCCGACGACGGCATGACGACAGGTTAGTTTCGTTTAAAAACTTAACTTGCCCGCCAGGATGGCGCTGGTAGTGAAAGGCTGGTGATCGGCGAACCTCGCACCCCGAGCCACAGCCTGCAGGATGACCCATGACCGCCCTTCACCCGCTCGACGCCACCACCGCCCTGACCCCGACCGGCGAGCGCCGGGCCAAAGGGGCGACCAGCCCGCACTACGCCAACATGGCCGGACCGTTCGGCGGGGCGACGGCGGCGACTCTGCTGCGGGCCGTGCTCGAGGACGAGGCCTGTATCGGCGACCCGATCGCCCTGACGGTGAACTTCTGCGCCCCCATCGCCGACGGCGCCTTCGACGTCAGCTGGCGCGAGGTGCGGGCCGGCAAGACCACCCAGCACTGGGCCGTGGAGCTGGTCCAGAACGGCAAGGTCGCCGCCAGCGCCAGCATCGTCTGCGCCCGCCGCCGCGAGACCTGGACCCATCGGCCGGGCGTCATGCCGACCGTCCCCCCGGCCGAGGCGGTTCCTCCGCTGGACATGGCCGGACGCGGCGGCTGGCTGGAGCGCTACAACTTCCGCTTCGTCGAGGGCGCGCCGGCCTGGGGCGAGGCGCCGCCGGTCGAACCGCGAAGCGCCCGCTCGGTGCTGTGGCTCGATGACCTGCCGGCCCGCCCGCTGGACTTCCTGTCGCTGGCCGCGCTGAGCGACGCCTTCTTCGTGCGGATCATCCAGGTGCGCGGCACGCGGCAGCCCATGGGCACGGTGACCCTGACCACCTATTTCCACGCTTCCGGCGAGGTGCTGGCGGCCAATGGCGCGGCGCCGATCCTGGGCGTGGCGGACGCCAAGATCTTCCACGACAACTTCGCCGACCAGGACATCAGCCTGTGGACGACCGACGGCGTGCTGCTGGCGACGGGCGTGCAGGTGGCCTGGTACCGCGAGTAGTCGTCAGTTGGTCGACGAGACCGCCCGGCTGACCCCGCCTGGATCGCGGGCGATGACCTTCAGATAGGCGCGGAACGCCGCGTTGGGGCGCGCGCGGCCGGCCTCGACGTCGCGCAGGGCGTCGGGGTCGATGGCGAACGAGCGGGCGAAGGCGTCCTGACTGAGGCCGGTCAGCCACCGCACACGCTGCACCTCTGCCCGGGCGCAGACGGCCTGGGACGGCGAGGCGGCGTCATCGACGGGAACGTCGGGGCGGGGCGAGAGCAGGCTCATGGGTCGACTCCGGTGCTGAAGGCGCCCCCGCCGTCGGCAGCGGTCTAGGCTGCGGACATTGCATCAGTGCGACGGGACGGAGTCGGTTTGAGGGCGGCGCCTAGGGACAGACGCCCTTGGTGTCTGTCCCGCTGAGAAACTCCGCCGTCGCCTCGATCGCCTCGACCAGGCCGACGCGCTGCAGCTCCACGCCCTCCGGCAGGCCGCTGAACAGGCGCGTCGGGGCCGCCGCGTCGAGCATCACGAAGACACCCTTGTCATCCGCCCGCCGGATCAGGCGCCCGAAGGCCTGGGCCAGCCGCGCTCTCGCGATGGCGTCGTCGTAGCCCTTGCCGCCGAAGCGCTGGCGGCGGGCCTTGTGCAGGATGTCGGGCCTTGGCCAGGGCATGCGATCGAAGACCAGCAGGCGCAGGGAGCGGCCGGGCACGTCGACGCCGTCGCGCACGGCGTCGGTGCCCAGCAGGCAGCTGTCCTCCTCGGCGCGGAAGATATCGACCAGGGCGCCGACCTCCAGCGGGTCGACATGCTGGGCGTAGAGGGCCAGGCCCTTGTCGGCGAGAGGCGCGGCGATGCGCTCGTGCACGGCCTTGAGCCGGCGGATGGCGGTGAACAGGCCAAGGCCCCCGCCCCCGGCGGCGAGGAACAGCTCGCGCATGGCGGCGGCGACCTGGCGCGGGTCGTCCTTGCCCACGTCGGTGACCACGAAGGCCCGGGTGTTGGCGGCGTAGTCGAACGGCGAGAGCAGGCGCAGGGTCTGGGGCCGTTCGGGCAGCCGCGCGGCGCCGGTGCGCATCTCGGCAAGGGCGAAGGGGTCGTCCAGCGTGCTGTCGGCCAGCGTAGCGCTGGTGACCAGGATGCCATGGGCCGGGGCGATGACGGCGGCGGTCAGCGGCTCGGTCGGGTCGACCCAGTGGCGGCGGCAGGCGGCGTCGACCACCCGACCGTAGAGGAAGGTGGCGTCGAACCAGTCGACGAAGTCGGGGTCGTCCTCGGCATCCTCCTCGATAGCCTTCAGCATCGAGCGCCAGCCCGGCAGGGTCATGCGGGCGCGCCTGTCGAGCCCCCTCAAGGCCCCTTCGATACGGGCGCGATCCGAGGTCGGCAGCTCGTCGGTCTCCTCGTCGAGCAGGTCCTCCAGATGTCGGGCCAGGGCCAGCAGCGGCGCCTCGACCCGGGCCAGGGCGGCGGCGGCCAGGGCGGCGGTGTCCCGCACCAGGTCGGTGGCCGGCCGCGCGGCGGCCTCCATCCCCTGGTCGCCGGGCGCGGCGCGGGCGCGCAGCTGCTCGATGACGGCGACGAGGAAGGCCTCGACAGGTCCCAGTGGATTGACCTGGCCGTCGGGCGGGGCGATGCGGCCCGACCAGCCCTCGCCCGGCAGGGCGGCGGCGGCGTGCACGGCGTCCTGCAGTGCATCGCGGGCGGCCTCGCG
>JBIKTU010000281.1:0-3674 GCA_044347965.1 Caulobacter sp. | reverse complement strand
GGCCTGCTGCGCGGGTCCAAGGTCGATCTGGTGCCAGCCAAGACCGTGCCGCTGATGGTTCCGGCCCAGGCCGAGATCGTCATCGAGGGCCACGTCCTGCTCGACGAGTTCGAGGACGAGGGCCCCTACGGCGACCACACCGGCTACTACAACAGCGTCGAAAAGTTCCCGGTGTTCAAGGTCAGCGCCATCACCATGCGCCGGGACGCGATCTACCACACCACCTTCACCGGCCGGCCGCCGGACGAACCGTCGGTGCTGGGCGAGGCGCTGAACGAGGTCTTCATCCCGCTGTTCCAGCAGCAGTTTCCGGAAGTCGTCGACTTCTGGCTGCCGCCCGAGGGCTGCAGCTATCGCATCGCCGTGGTGTCGATGAAGAAGGCCTACCCGGGCCACGCCAAGCGCGTGATGCTGGGCGTCTGGAGCTACCTGCGCCAGTTCATGTACACCAAGTGGGTGATCATCGTGGACGACGACATCAACGCCCGCGACTGGAAGGACGTCATGTGGGCGCTTAGCACCCGTATGGACCCGGCCCGCGACATCACCGTCATCGAGAACACCCCGATCGACTACCTCGACTTCGCCAGCCCCGAGAGCGGCCTGGGCAGCAAGATCGGTCTCGACGCCACCAACAAGCTGCCGCCGGAGACCCACCGCGAATGGGGCGAGCAGATCCGCATGGACCAGGCCGTCGTGGACCGGGTGTCGGACATGTGGGGCAGGCTGGGATTGCCGGGCGAGGGCAAGCCGATCTGGAAATGAAGGACGTCTTCCGATGAAGGAACTTGATTCCGCCATCCGGCGTCGCACGGCACTGGCCATCGTCGGTGCTGCCGTTCTGGGGGCCGCCGTTCCCGCTCACGGCGCCCGCCGCAACACCGACCCTTATCTGATCCTGGACGCCGCCGAGGTCCCCAACCCGTTCGACTGGATCGAACCCATCGCAACGCTTTGGAAGCGGGGCGACCGCCTGCAGGCCGCATTCTGGTACTACGTCTTCCAGATCCGCTCCCGCCCATGGGCCAACGCCGACAGGGGGAGGACAGGCGGCAGCGGAGCGGCCGCCCTGCGCGGCTCGATCGGCGAGACGCTCGGCCGCCCGATCAATGAATGGCTGGGAAGCGATCCCGCCGCCTGGAAGGAGACCGGGAGGGCCGCCATCGCCTTCGAGAAGCGCCTCGGGTTTCACGCGGGGCGCCCGGACGGAATCGACGAGACCGCCTGGGCGGCCATGAACCAGAGCGCGCGCGAGGAGTATGAGAAGGGCTTCGGGGAGCTTTGGGATCAGTACAGCTTCGCCCAGCTTGAGGACATACGCCGGAGTAACCGGCTCTACGTGGGGCCCCTTCGGAACCCTGGCCAGCCGCTGCGGTGGTAAACGGCGCGCGCTCCGTCGACCGGACTCGAATGTTCCTCAGGATTGGCAGGTTGCGAACATCCGAGTTGACGACACTGCTCGCCACTCTGCGCGAAATGTTCGAAGAGTGACGCCCATGCGCACGCCCCTCGCGGCCGCCCTCGTCGCGGCCCTCCTGCTGTCGAGTCCCGCCATGTCCGAGTCCCCCCCGATCCCGAACGCTGCCCCCTGGGACCAGCCCTTCCTGCCGCCGGCGCCCGCCTGGGACGGCGCCAGCAAGGCCCTGCTGCGGCCAGCCTCCGACCCCTGGGCCAGCGCTTTCGAGCAGGACCCTGAGCACGACTTCAGCCCGAACTACGCCGACACCCGCGTGTGGTTCGACCGGCTGGACGCCGCCAGCGACCTGATCCGAATCGAGCAATTCGGCGTCTCGCCGGAGGGGCGGTCGATCTATGCGGTGATCGCCAGCAAGGACGGCAAGGCGTTCGATCCGAAGAAACCGGTGCTGCTGGTCCAGGCCGGCATCCACCCGGGCGAAATCGACGGCAAGGACGCAGGCATGATGCTGCTGCGCGACATCGCCTTCTACGGAAAGGACGGGCTGCTGGACGGGGTGAACCTGATCCTGGTCCCGATCCTGTCGGTCGACGGCCACGAGCGGTCCGGCCCCTATTCGCGGCCCAACCAGCGCGGGCCGCGCATCCAGGGCTGGCGCAACACGGCGACCAACCAGAACCTCAACCGCGACTACATGAAGCTCGACCAGCCCGAGATGCGGGCCGTGCGGGCCCTGGCCAACAAATACCGGCCCGATCTCTACGTCGACGTCCATGTCACCGACGGCATCGACTACCAGTACGACGTGACCTTCGGCTACAACGGCGAGAACGGCGGCTGGTCCCGCTCGCCGTCGGCCGCCCGCTGGCTGGACGACGCGTTCAAGCCGGCGATCTACAAGGCGCTGGAGGCCCAGGGCCACATCCCGGGCGAGCTGGTCTTCGCGCTCGATGACCGCGACCCGAAGAAGGGCCTCAGCGACGGCGGTCTGGGCGAGCGGTTCTCCAACGGCTGGGGCTCTGCGGCGCACGTCCCGACCATCCTGATCGAGAACCACAGCCTGAAGCCCCATGAGCAGCGGGTGCTGGGGACCTATGTCTTCATCGAGGCGGCGATGCGGCTGCTGGCCGCCAAGGGCCCGGGGCTGCGCGCGGCGACGGAGCGCGACCGCGCCCTGCGCCCGGCCAAGGTGCTGGCCAACTTCGTCGCCGAGGATCAGCCCGCCTCGACCCGCGCCTTCAAGGGCATCCTGTTCGATCGCTATCCCAGCGCCGCCTCCGGCGTCGAGGAGATCCGCTGGCTGGGCAAGCCCGATCCCGAGCTCTGGCAGATGCCATTCTACGCCAGCCGCCCGACGCTGGCTCTGGTCAGACCGAAGGCCTACTGGGTGCCTTCCTACCGCGCCGACCTGATCGAGCGCCTGCGCATCCACGGCGTGGAAATGGAGACCCTGACCGCCCCCAGGACCGTCGCGGTCGATCTTCTGCGGCTCAAGGACCCGAAGGTCTCTCCGCGCACCAATGAAGGGCACGTGCCGATCACGGTGTCCGCGGTCACTGTCGAACGGCGCGACTGGGTCTGGCCGGCCGGTTCGGTGCGGATCAGCACCGACCAGTCGCTGGGCGACATCGTCGTCCTTTTGCTGGAGCCGCAGTCGTCCGAGAGCTTCTTCGCCTGGGGCATGGTTCCGGAGGTGCTGAACCGCGTCGAGTACATCGAGGGCTACGCCGTGGCGCCGCTGGCTGACCGCATGCTGGCCGCCGACCCGGCGCTGAAGGCCGCGTTCGAGGCGAAGCTGGCGGCCGACCCGAAGTTCGCCGCCGATCCCGACGCCCGGCTCGGATGGTTCTATGAGCGCACGCCCTTCTGGGATGATCGCTACCAGCTGTACCCGATCGGTCGGGAAACCTGATTTTCGATCTCAAGACCTCGTTAAGCATGGTCGGACTATCCGGAATCATCGAGGTTCCCGAGGGGAAAGACCATGCAGGCATTCCAGCGGCTCTCCGTCGCGGGAAAGATGCTTACGGCCGCGGGTGTTGTGGTCGGTTTTCTGCTCCTGATCGCCGCCTTCGCGGTTTCACAATACACCCGGTCCGTCGCCACGGACCTGTCCGGAGACTATGCCTCCGCGCTCGGACAACAGGCGGCTTCGCGCGTCGAGACCCGCTTGGGCGAGATCGCCGGCGGCGTCCGCACCCTGGCGGCGAGTCTCGGGGCCGCTCACGAGGCGGGCCTGCGTGACCGGTCCGTGGCG
>JBIKTU010000280.1:0-3685 GCA_044347965.1 Caulobacter sp. | reverse complement strand
AGCTTGTCGACCTTGTCCTCGAAGCGACGGTCCAGACGCTTGCGGGCTTCGTCGAACTGGCGGCGCAGGGCCTCCAGCTCGCCCATGGCCTTCTCGTCGTCGAGCGCGATCTGCCACCACAGGCCCGGCGCGATCTCCTCGAGCTTTTCGGCCGAGACTTCGCCGCGGTTCAGGCCCTTGGGGCCGGAGACGGCGGTCTTGCCGACGATCAGCTCGCGCAGACGCGAGGTCATGTTGCGGTTCAGGATAGCGAACTCGTCGTCGCGGTCCTTGCCCAGACGTTCGATTTCGGCCCGTTCGATGGCGAGGGCGCGTTCGTCCTTGTCGACGCCGTGCCGGTTGAACACCCGCACCTCGACGACCGTGCCGGCGACGCCGGGCGGCAGGCGCAGGGAGGTGTCACGGACGTCGGAAGCCTTCTCGCCGAAGATGGCGCGCAGCAGCTTCTCTTCCGGGGTCATCGGGGACTCGCCCTTGGGCGTGACCTTGCCGACCAGGATGTCGCCCGGCAGGACCTCGGCGCCGATCGCCACGATGCCCGCCTCGTCGAGGTTGCGCAGGGCCTCCTCGCCGACGTTGGGGATGTCGCGGGTAATCTCTTCCGGGCCGAGCTTGGTGTCGCGGGCCATGACCTCGAATTCCTCGATGTGGATCGAGGTGAAGACGTCGTCGCGCACGATGCGCTCGGAGATCAGGATCGAGTCTTCGAAGTTGTAGCCGTTCCAGGGCATGAACGCGACGAGGGCGTTACGGCCCAGCGCCAGTTCGCCCAGGTCGGTCGACGGGCCGTCGGCCACGATGTCGCCGGCGTTGATCCGGTCGCCCACGCGGACCAGCGGACGCTGGTTGATGCAGGTGTTCTGGTTCGAACGCTGGAACTTGGACAGGCGGTAGATGTCGACGCCGGACTTGGTCGGGTCGTTTTCCTCGGTGGCGCGGATGACGATACGCGTACCGTCGATCTGCTCGACCACGCCCTTGCGGCGGGCGATGACCACGGCCCCGGAGTCCCGGGCCACGACGTCTTCCATGCCGGTGCCGACCAGCGGCGCGTCCGACTGGACGAGCGGCACGGCCTGACGCTGCATGTTCGAACCCATGAGGGCGCGGTTGGCGTCATCGTTTTCGAGGAAGGGGATGAGCGCGGCAGCGACCGACACGACCTGCTTGGGCGAGACGTCCATCAGGTCGACCTGGTCGCGCTGGAGCAGGCCGGGTTCGCCGTTGATGCGGCCCGGGACCAGATCCTCGAGGATCGAGCCATTGTCCATCTTGATGTTGGCCTGGGCGATAACGTGCTTCGCCTCTTCCATGGCCGACATGTAGACGACCTCGTCCATCGGCTTGCCGTCGGACACGCGGCGGTACGGGCTCTCGATGAAGCCGTACTTGTTGACGCGAGCGTGGGTGGCCAGGGAGTTGATCAGGCCGATGTTCGGGCCTTCCGGCGTTTCGATCGGGCAGATCCGGCCGTAGTGGGTCGGGTGCACGTCGCGGACTTCGAAGCCGGCGCGCTCGCGGGTCAGACCGCCCGGGCCAAGCGCCGAAAGGCGACGCTTGTGGGTGATCTCCGACAGCGGGTTGGTCTGGTCCATGAACTGCGACAGCTGCGAGGAGCCGAAGAACTCCCGCACGCTGGCCGCGGCCGGCTTGGCGTTGATCAGGTCGTGCGGCATCACGGTGTCGATGTCGACGGACGACATGCGTTCCTTGATGGCGCGCTCCATGCGGAGCAGGCCGACGCGGTACTGGTTCTCGAGCAGCTCGCCGACCGAACGCACCCGGCGGTTGCCGAGGTTGTCGATGTCGTCGATTTCGCCCCGGCCGTCGCGCAGGCCCACCAGGACCTTCAGGACTTCCAGTACGTCGTCCTTGCGCAGGACGCGGACGTCGTCGGCGACGTCCAGTTCCAGGCGCATGTTCATCTTCACGCGGCCGACGGAGCTGAGGTCGTAGCGCTCCTGGTCGAAGAACAGCGACTTGAACATCGCCTCGGCGGCTTCGACCGTGGGCGGCTCGCCCGGACGCATCACGCGGTAGATGTCGAACAGCGCATCCTCGCGGACGACGTTCTTGTCGACCCGCAGGGTGTTGCGCATGTAGGCGCCGACGGTGACGTGGTCGATGTCGAGCACGTCGATCGACTTGAAGCCCTTTTCTTCCAGGGCCTCGATGACCGCCGCGTCGAGCTCGTCGCCGGCTTCGGCGTAGATCTCGCCGGTTTCCGGGTTCACTTCGTCACGGGCCAGGTAGCGGCCGGTCAGGGCCTCCGGGCCGAGCAGCAGGGTCTTGACCGTGTCGCCGAGCTTCTTGGCGGCGCGGGCGCTGATCTTCTGGCCGGCCGGCGCCACTTCCTCGCCGGTGTCGGCGTCGATCAGCGGGAATTCCGGCTTAACGCCGCGCCAGCGCTCGGGCTTGTAGGGGGTGGCCCAGCCGCCGGTGCGACGTTCGAACGGCACGACGTCATAGAAGGTCGTGAGGATCTCTTCGCCGTCCATGCCCAGACCATAGAGGAAGGTCGTGGCCGGCAGTTTGCGGCGGCGGTCGATGCGGACGTAGACGATGTCCTTGGCGTCGAACTCGAAGTCGAGCCAGGAGCCGCGGTAGGGAATGACGCGCGCGGCGAACAGCAGCTTGCCCGAGCTGTGGGTCTTGCCCTTGTCGTGGTCGAAGAACACACCGGGCGAACGATGCATCTGCGAGACGATGACCCGCTCGGTGCCGTTGACGATGAAGGTGCCCTTGTCCGTCATGAGCGGGATATCGCCCATATAGACGTCCTGCTCCTTGATGTCCTTGACGGACCGGGCGCCGGTTTCCTCTTCCATCTCGAACACGATGAGACGCAGCTTCACCTTCAGCGGCGCCGCGTACGTCATGTCGCGCTGGATGCACTCCTCGACGTCGTACTTGGGCTCTTCGAACTCATAGGAGACGTACTCGAGCACGGCGCGCTCGTTGAAGTCCTTGATCGGGAACACCGACTTGAAGACCGCCTCGATGCCCTCGTCCCGGCGCTCGCCGGCGCGCACTTCGCGCTGGAGGAACTGTTCGTAGGAGGAGCGTTGAACCTCGATGAGGTTCGGCATCTGCACAGCTTCGGGGATGCGGCCGAACGACTTGCGGATCCGCTTCTTGCCGGTGAAGGATTGCGCCATCTTTTTCCCTGCGTGCGCGGAGGGACTCCGCGCGTAAATGTGTCTTGTCGCGTCCACCCTCGGCTCTTCCGGCGGTGCCGGAAGCGGACGCAAGACCTTGCCCCTGGCGTGTCAGGGGCGCCCCATCGCACCGGTCGGAGGGCATTGACCGGGCTGTCGGGCACGCGCGCGGAAAGTCGCGTCTCAGTTGATCGGATTTTCCGCGAGGGAGCGGATATAGGGGAAAGCCGTGGATAAGGGAAGAGGCGCCGCTTGACTTTCGTCACGCGGCGTCAGGCGCCCTAAGGCGGCGTGCGCCTCAGGTCTTGCGCAGGAACTTCATGACCAGCGTGCCGGCCAGGCCGATCAGGCAGACGAAGAACGCGATCCTGGCCAGCCCCCCGGCCACATCGACGACGAATCCGAGGATCCCGGCGATGATCATGACAACGAGGAAGACGCCGGCGAGCTTGAGCATCCGGTCCTAACGCGATGCCCGGCGACAGGGTTCCGGGCGTTAGATGACCACCAAGGCCTCAGCGCCGCCG
>JBIKTU010000279.1:0-3686 GCA_044347965.1 Caulobacter sp. | reverse complement strand
GCTGGCGATCAAACCCGATCTATCGGGCCGGACCAGCTACGTCATCGCCCCCGACGGCAAGGTGCTGTTCGCCTACTCGAACCTGACCAACCCCATCGAGCACATCACCCGCACCAAGGCGGCGGTGAAGGCCTGGAGGGCGGCGCGGCCCTAGAAGGCGTTACCGGCGCAACAGCCTCCCGCGCTTGCCTTTCCGGCGGTTCTCGCGTACTAGCGCGCCTCTTCACGGAAGGCGGTCTGTCGCGGAGCCTTGAATGGGTCGGGAAACTCCCGGCCGCCGCGACCAGAGCCATCGTGACCGGGGACTCTTCCCTTCCCGGCCGCGCCGCCTTCCAAGCCGGAAGAAGGAAACCTATGGCGCTCTACGAGCACGTGGTCATCGCGCGGCAGGATATCTCGCCGCAGCAGGCCGAAGCCCTCAACGAGGAAATGAAGGCACTCATCGAAGGTCAGGGCGGTCACATCGCCAAGATCGAGTACTGGGGCCTCCGCAACCTCACCTACCGCATCAAGAAGAACCGCAAGGGTCACTACTCCCTGCTGGCGATCGACGCTCCGTCGGACGCCGTCAAGGAAATGGAGCGCCAGCTGTCGATCAACGAAGACGTGCTGCGTTACATGACCATCCGCATGGAAGAGCTCGACCTCGAGCTGTCCCCGGTTCTGGCCCGTCGTGATCGTG
Source organism: Caulobacter sp. (assembly GCA_044347965.1). Taxonomy (GTDB): domain Bacteria; phylum Pseudomonadota; class Alphaproteobacteria; order Caulobacterales; family Caulobacteraceae; genus Caulobacter. Next base: position 3,004 of record JBIKTU010000279.1, on the reverse strand, counting down.
ACCGCGAACGTTCGGATCGTCCCGAGCGTCCCCGCGACGACTTCGTGGCGTAAGGGAGAACAGGATCATGACCGACACCACCGCTCCCGAAGCAACCTCGGCCCCGGCCGCGAGCGGCGCCCGCCGCCCGTTCTACCGCCGCCGCAAGGTCTGCCCGTTCTCCGGCGCCAACGCCCCGAAGATCGACTACAAGGACGTGAAGCTGCTGCAGCGTTACGTCTCCGAGCGCGGCAAGATCGTGCCGTCGCGCATCACCGCGGTCTCGGCCAAGAAGCAACGTGAACTGGCCAAGGCCATCAAGCGCGCCCGCTTCCTGGCCCTGCTGCCCTACGTCGTGAAGTAGGAGACAGACCGATGAAAGTCATTCTGCTCGAACGCGTCGAGGGCCGCGGCGCCCTTGGCGATGTCGTCACCGTCAAGGACGGCTTCGCCCGCAACTACCTCCTGCCCCGCTCCAAGGCCCTCCGCGCCACGGCCGCGAACCTGAAGGTCTTCGACGCCCAGCGCGCCGAGATCGAAGCGCGCAACGCGAAGGCCAAGGAAGTCGCGGCGACAGCCGGCGAGTCTCTGGACGGCACTTCCTACATCCTGATCCGTCAGGCCGGCGAAAGCGGGCAACTGTACGGTTCGGTCGCGGGTCGTGACGTCGCCGACATCATCAACGGCGCCGGCGGCAAGGTCGATCGCTCGATGGTCGTCCTCGACAAGCCGATCAAGACGCTCGGCGTGCATGAAGTGAAGGTGAAGCTCCACTCGGAGGTCATCGTCACCGTGAACATCAACATCGCCCGCAGCCAGGACGAAGCCGAGCGCCAGGCGCGCGGCGAAAACGTCATCGCCTCGCAGTTCGATGAAGATGCGGCCCTCGCGGCGGAAGCGGCGGCGGACATGCTTGAAGGCGGCGCCGGCAAGCAGGACGGTCTGGGCGACGAGTACTAGGCTCGTCTCTCATCACCTATGAAATCGGGCGGTCCGGGTATCCGGGCCGCCCTTTTTCGTACGGGCTCGCCGGCTTGTGCTTTGCGGCCGGCGGCACGCTTATTGAACATACATGGAACTCCACAACTGAATCGGAGCTGCAACCACTCGGTCGCAGTCATCGCTCAGCCGTCGCGTTAAACTGGGTAAATGGCCATCATCCCCGCCCTCGACCTGCGTCCCGTCGATCACGATCCGCATATCCAGGCGGCGCCCTCGAACATCGAGGCCGAGCAGGCGCTGCTGGGCATCCTGATGTACGACAACGCCGCCTATGAGCGGCTGAGCGACCAGCTGAATGGCCGGCATTTCTACGAGCCGTTCCACCAGCGGCTCTACAGCGCCATCGAGTCCCATATCCGCAAGGGCCAGCTGGCCGAGCCGATCCTGCTGGCCGAGGAGTTCAAGAAGGACGCCGCCTTCGAGGAACTCGGCGGCATCCGCTACCTGGCTGACCTGTTCGAGCGCGCGCCGCCGGCCGCCAACGCCGGCGACTACGGCCGGGCCATCTATGACCTGGCGCTGCGCCGGGACCTCATCCGCATCGGCGGCGAGATCATGGTCGAAGCCCAGGGCGCCGACCCCGACATCACCGCCCGCGACCAGATCGAACAGGCCGAGCAGAAGCTGTACGGCCTGGCCGAGAGCGGGACCTCATCCGGCGGGTTCGTTCCCTTCGCCAGCGCCCTCACCGGTGCGGTGCAGATGGCGGCCGAGGCCTACAGCCGCGACGGCGGGCTGGCAGGCCTCTCCACAGGCCTGATGGACCTGGACCGCCAGCTGGGCGGCCTGCACCCGTCCGACCTGCTGATCCTCGCCGGCCGCCCCTCGATGGGCAAGACCGCGCTGGCCACCAACATCGCCTTCAACGTCGCCCGCAGCTACGCCTGGGAGCCGCAGCCGGATGGCTCGCGCAAGACCGCCAGCGGCGGGGTCGTGGCCTTCTTCTCGCTCGAAATGAGCGCCGAACAGCTGGCCATGCGGATCCTGGCCGACGCCTCGGGCGTATCGGGCGACAAGCTGCGCAAGGGCGAGATCGACGCCAGCGAGTTCGGCCGTCTGCGCGACGCGGCCATCGAGATCCAGGAGGCGCCGCTCTATGTGGACGCCACCGGCGGCCTCTCCATCGCCAAGCTCACCGCCCGGGCTCGCCGCCTGAAGCGCTCGGTGGGCCTCGACCTGATCGTCATCGACTACCTGCAGCTGGTCACCACCGACAACGGCGGCCGCGACTCCAACCGCGTGCAGGAAGTCTCGGCCATCACTGGCGGCCTGAAGGCCCTGGCCAAGGAGCTGAACGTGCCGGTGCTGGCGCTGTCGCAGCTCAGCCGTCAGGTCGAGAATCGCGAGGACAAGAAGCCCCAGCTCTCCGACCTGCGGGAATCGGGCTCGATCGAACAGGACGCCGACGCGGTCATGTTCGTCTATCGCGAGGCCTACTACCTGGGCCGCACCGAGCCGCGCGAGGGCACACCCGAGCACATGACCTGGCAGGAGGAGATGGACAAGATCGCCAACCTCGCCGAGGTGATCATCGGCAAGCAGCGCCACGGCCCGATCGGCACGGTGAAGCTGCACTTCAACTCCGACACCACCAAGTTCGGCAACCTCGCCCGCGAGGGTCGGTTCGACGTGCGGTAGCGTGGACCCCTTCGCCGTGGCAGGCTCCGGCCGGTTCCGGGGGAGACGCAGCATGAGACTGGCGACGGCGATGATCGTCATGGCGACCCTTCTGGCGGCGCGGACGGACGCTGACGCCCGGCAGCTGATCCCTCCCCCGGCCTCGACCGCGCCCGCATCCGCCGAAACCGACGCCGCGAACGAGGCGGCGGCCGTCGAGGCCCTCTCCAATCTGTCCAGGGTCAAGACCCAGGCCAGATGGCTCAGCGGCGGCGACGTCGAGCTTCCAGAGGCTCAGCGTCTCGCCGGCCATCATGGCAAGGTGCTGGTCACCGGCGTGCTGGGTGTCGACGGCCGTCTTCGCTGGGCGATGATCAAGACGAGCAGCGGCTCACCCGTGCTGGAC
>JBIKTU010000278.1:0-3698 GCA_044347965.1 Caulobacter sp. | reverse complement strand
AGGGCTTCCTCCGCTCGGAAACCAGCCTGATCCAGACCATCGGCCGCGCCGCCCGCAACGTCGACGGCAAGGTCATCCTCTACGCCGACAGCATCACCGGCTCCATGGAACGGGCCATGGCCGAGACCAGCCGCCGGCGCGAGAAGCAGGTGGCCTACAACCTCGAACACGGCATCACGCCCGAGAGCGTCAAGAGCCGCATCAAGGACATCCTGGCCAGCCCCTACGAGAAGGACCGCGTCACCGTCGACGTCGGCGTCGCCGAGGACGCCCGGCCGTTCATGGGCTCCAACTTCCAGGCCACCCTGCGCGACCTCGAAGGCAAGATGCGCGAAGCCGCCGGCAACCTGGAGTTCGAGACCGCCGCGCGGCTGCGCGACGAGATCAAGCGCCTGAAGATGCTCGACCTGGAGTTCGCCAACGACCTGCTGACGGCGGAGGGGGAGACGGCGGACGCGAGCGTGCCGAAGCGCGAGCGCAAGGCGGCGCGGGCGGAGGCGCAGGAGCGGTTCAGGAAGGGGAGGCTCTGACGCCCTGATCCCGTGTTCCTGGCGAAGGCCGGGATCCATGCAGCCGAACCGGAGCGTCGGGCGCTTCCGTCTACTCAGAAACGGGGACCCACACTCTATCTCCGCCGCCTCCTTCTCACTCACCCGAACGCCGGCAGCCCCCGCTTGGCCAGCAGCTCCACCATCGCCGAGCGCGTAACGCCCAGCCTTCGCGCGGTGGCGTCGATCGCGGCGAGGACGCCGGAGTCCAGCGACAGGTTGGCCTTCACCGGTCGGCCAAGGTCGCGGATCAGCGGCACGGTCGCATAGATCACCTCGCCCGTGTCGGGATCGGCATCCGCCTCGGCGCGCACCTCGTCCATCGAGCGGGGAACCGGCGCGGCGCCGCCCTGGGCCTCGATGGCCTCCATCCAGTCGCGCAGCCCCTCGGCGGCGTTGTCGAGCGCTTCCTCGATGGTGTCGCCCATGCCGGCGCACCCCGGGCAGTCGGGAATGACGACGCCGAACGCGCCGGGCTGGCCGTCGATCAAAGCGACATAGCGGGTCATCGACAGGGCCTCCATTCAATCGCCCAGCCAACCGGCGGCCTTGGCGATGGTGCGGGCGACGCCCGGCGTAAGTTGCCGGTGACGCGGAACAATCGCGGCGCCCGGTTTCCGGGGGTGGCGAAACATGTCGTGCTTGCCGCCACCCACATTGATCCAGCCCTCGCGTTCGAGCCGCCTCACGACCTTGGCGCGTGACGTTTCCAAGATCGGCATCCACGCCTTCTCCATGCGTATATTTATGCGCCCGATGCGAACGCGCAAGGGGCTTGTGCTGAACCTGCCACTATGGATCTATGGTTTATGATATACTCCTTCTGATTGTGTACTCAATGCCGACATTCACCGTCCTGTCCCGCGTCGATGCCTACGTCGACTACGTCGCCGAAGTCGAAGCCGACTCGGCCGAGGAAGCCGCCGATCTCGCCTATGACGGCGACCCGTCCGTGAAGTGGCAGGAGCGCGGTGTCGTCGAGTTCGACGCGCGCCGCGTGGTCGCCCTGGACGAGGACGGCGAGGAAATCGAGGAAACCGCGCGCGGTAAGGGCTGATTAGGTAACCCGGTACACTCTCGCCGGCATGGCGGGGGAAGACGACAGCTGGAGCAACCTCGGCCTCGCCGAGGAACAGGCGGTGTTCGTCAGCGCCTCGCAGAACGCGCGTGTCCTGTCGGAAGGCTGGATCGCGGCGCACATGTTCTGCCCGGCCTGCGGCGCGGACCGGCTGGACGCCACGGCCAACAACACGCCCGTCGCCGACTTCCGCTGCGCAAGCTGCCACGAGGAGTTCGAGCTTAAGGCCAAGAACGGCCGCCTCGGGCGCAAGGTGGCGGACGGCGCCTATGGCGCCATGACCGCGCGGTTAAAGTCAGCGACCAGCCCCAACCTGCTGGCGATGGGCTACGACAAGGCGCGGATGCAGGTCCGCGACCTGATCATCGTGCCGAGCCATTTCTTCACCCAGACGATCATCGAACCGCGCAAGCCTCTGGGTCCCCATTGCCGCCGCGCCGGCTGGCAGGGCTGCAACATCCTGCTCGGCGACGTCCCTGCGGCGGGCCGCATCGACCTCATCCGGCAGGGCGTCCAGACCTCCAAGGCCGCCGTGCTCGACCAGTGGCGAGCGACGCGGTTCCTGCGCGACCTGGGTCAGTCCGCGCGGGGCTGGCTGCTGGATGTGATGAAGGCCGTCGATGACATCGGCAGGACGGAGTTCACGCTTGACGATATCTACGCCTTCAAGGGGCGCCTCTCGGCGCTCTATCCCGGCAACAACAACGTCCGGCCGAAGATCAGGCAGCAGCTACAGGTGCTGAGGGATCAGGGCTTTCTGGAGTTCTCCGGTCGCGGAGAGTACCGCCTGCGACGGATGGTTTAACCCCCCACCCCCCTTGCCGAGACGGTCGCCGGGCGGTCCAGATCAGTCCGCCAACACCGCGCTCCGCGCGGCCGCGTCGCGGCGGGCCTGCGGCCCGTCCTTGACGGACCTGGACCGTCCGGCACGCTGGCCTGCATGAGATTGAAGGAGGGGTCAGGTCACACTCGCGCGACATCCCTTCCGGTTGTAGCCTCGGCTGATGATCGAGCGCTATCCGTGGCCGCCCGGCTTTCCTGATGTTGTGGTCCACGGCCCGCTCGCGGCCCGTGACAGCCATCCTGACTTCGCCGCCGCCAAGTCTGGCGACGCCAGGGCGGCCATCCGGGTTGCCCTCGATTTGCTTTCGGAACCTGCCGTTGCGCAGCTGGCCGCGATCACCGCCGATACGGACGCCGTGATCGTCCCGATCACGGCGCTGGAGACCACGGGCTTCAATGCGATCCCCGACGCCATGGCAGGCATCCTCGGCGAGCGACTTGGCCTGCGTGTCCAGTCCGGCGTGATCGTACAGTCCAACCGCGTCGGCCATACCCGCGCCAAGGGTTGGCATCGCCTCGTGACGCCGGCCGAGTTCGATGGGCCGGTCGGGGTGGGGCGACGTCACCTTCTTGTCGATGACCATGTCGGGTTCGGCGGGACGCTCGCCAACCTCCGGGGTCACATCGAAGGGCGGCGGGGTGTGGTCGTGGCCATGACCACGCTGACGGAGACGCGAGACGCGCACACGATCGCGGTTCGCGCTGAAACCCTGTTCATGCTAAGGGAGACGCATGGCTCGGCCCTCGAAACCTTCTGGCGCGACACCTTCGGTCACGGCCTCGACTGCCTCACCGACGTCGAAGCCGCCTATCTCGCTCGTCAGCGATCCGTTGACGCGATCCGAGATCGCATGGCTGAAGCTGCAGAGCAGGCGCGTGGCGCGAATCTCCAGACAGTCGACCTCCGCCGCCGCTGAGTAGCGGAAGCGGGACTCCCGAGACCCATACTCCCGGGACAGACAAGGACATTGCGCCCCTTTCGGCCCCTGAAACCGGGGGATAGCCGCCGCTTTATCCCCCTCCTCCGGCGCGGGCGCACACTGCGGGGCATGAAAGCCAAGCCACGCACCACCTATGTCACCGCCTCACCGGCCACCTGGGAGCTGATCCGGGCGGCCTATCTCTCCGGTCTCTCCGCGCCGACGGCGGCGGCGCGGTTCGGGGTGTCGGTCGGGGCGTTGCGCAAGCGGGCGCAGCGGGAGGGCTGGACCAAGCGGGCCTTCGTGGCC
>JBIKTU010000277.1:0-3699 GCA_044347965.1 Caulobacter sp. | reverse complement strand
CGCAGCCGCAGCCGCAGCGACCGTCCGGGCCGAGGCCGGCCGGAGTCGGAGACCTCGGTGGTCTCGATGAAGGCGATCACAACCTCCGACGTCAGCGAAGCCGCCGCCGCGCGCCCCGCTCGCCCCGCCAGGGCGCCGGTGGCCCCCGTCGTCGAGGCCGAGACCGCCAGGGCCGAAAAGCCCGCGCGCCGCCGTCGCGCCCCGCGCGGCGAAAGCGTTGAAGCGGCTGAAGTCCCGGCCGTCGCGGCCGAGGCGGTCGACGCCGCCGCCGCGCCCGCCCCGGTCGAGGCTCGCGACGTCCGCCCGCGCCGCGAGGAGCGTCCCCGTCGCGAGGAACGCCCCGCCGCTGCCGCCGAGAGCCGTGACCGGGATCGCGACCGCCGCCCGGCGCGCGGCCGCGACGACGACCGGCGCGACAATCATCACCGCCGCGACCGTGAAGACGACGGCGGCCGCGTGGTCGGGTTCGGCAATGACCTGCCGGCCTTCATGACTCGCGCGACCCCGCTGACGCCGGTCACCGGCGACAAGTAGCCGTCGCGCCGGCAGGATCCGGCGCAAGGTGCGAAAAAAGGGCGCGGCCTGGAGCCGCGCCCTTTGACGTTTGACGTCCAGCCCGGCCCTACTGGCCGAGCAGGATGTCGCAGTTGTCGGCGGCGGCCTGCACCTGGGCGGCCGGGAGGGCGTCGAGGCGCGTTTCCTCGGCCCGGCGCTCCTGCTGGCTGGCGCGGCTGTCGGCGGGCGTCAGGTCCGTGCGCGTCGCGAGCGCCAGCGACATCTTTTCGCGAGCGGCATCCAGCCTGGCGATCCGCTTCTTGACCGCCGCCGACGCGGAACCGGCCTCCAGCTGGCCGGCCGCGACCTCGTAGGCGGCGATACAGCGGGCCTGCGACTTGAAGTCCGGCGCCGCGCCGGCTGAGCCGGCGGCGGTCACGGCGACAATGAAGCCCGCAAGGGCGGCGGTGCGCATATCAGACTCCTGTTCCGGGTTCGGATGAGCCCGTGGCGACACATCGTGCGTCGCCATCACGGCTTCAATACGACAGCCCGCCTGACGCCAGGATGAACGGCGGGGTTTCCCCCGCCGGGCGTGATCAGCGCTTGACCTGTCCGCCCAGCATCTTGCGGATGCCATCGCCATAGGGCGGGCGCATGGCGATCAGCGGGCCGATGTCCTTCTTGATCTGGGTGTAGATCGCCTTGCGGTGGCTGAACTCCAGGAAGCCGTCATGGCCGTGATAGCTACCCATCCCCGAGGGGCCGACGCCGCCGAACGGCAGTTCTTCCTGGGCCACGTGCATGATCACGTCATTGACGGTCACCCCGCCGCTGGTGGTGTTGGCCAGGACGTTGGCCTTCTCCGCCTCGTCGGTCCCGAACCAGTAGAGGCCCAGCGGACGCTCGTGGGCGTTGATGTAGTCCACCGCGTCCTGGGCCTTCTTGTAGGTCTTCACCGGCAGCACCGGGCCGAAGATTTCCTCCTGCATCACCTTCATGTCGTCGGTGGGATTGAGGATCAGGGTCGGCGGGATCTTGCGGTGTTCCTGCTGGCTGAAGTCCTCGCCGGCCGGGTTGATCTCGACGATCTGCGCGCCCATGGCCCGGGCTTCGTCGATGTAGCCCTTGATGCGCTCGTAGTGACGCTCGGCGATCACGGCGGTGTAGTCGGGATTGTCCTTCAGGGTCGGGAACATGCGGCCGACCGCGCCCTGGGCTTCCTTCACGAACTCGGCGACCTTGCCTTCCGGAGCCAGAACGTAGTCCGGCGCCAGGCAGATCTGGCCGGCGTTGAGGGTCTTGCCGTTCATGATCCGGGCGGCGGCGGTGGCGATGTCGGCGCTCTCCGACAGGATCACCGGGCTCTTGCCGCCCAGTTCCAGCGTCAGCGGCACCAGGTTCTCGGCGGCCGCGCGCATGACGTGGCGGGCGATCGAGGTCGCGCCTGTGAAGATCATGTGGTCGAACGGCAGCCCGGCGAAGGCCTGGCCAACCTCGGGACCGCCGGTGATCACGGCGATCTCCTCCTCGCTGAACACCTTGCCGAACATGGTCTTCATCAGATCCGAGGTCGCCGGCGTGAACTCGGACGGCTTGATCATGGCGCGGTTGCCGGCGGCGATGATGCCGGCCAGGGGCGCGAAGGTCAGGTTGACCGGGAAGTTCCAGGGGCTGATCACCCCGACAACGCCCTTGGGCTGGTAGACGACCTGCGCCTTGGCGCCGAACAGGCCGAGGATCGCCGGCGTGGTCTTGCGTTTCTGGCCCTGCATCCATTTGCGAAGGTGCTCCTTCGCATGCTTCAGCGGGCCGATGGAGCCCGAGACGTCGGTCAGCAGCGTGGCTTCCCGCGAGCGGTTGCCGAAGTCGGCGTTGATGGCGTCCTGGATGTCCTTCGAATGGTCGACCAGCAGGCCGATGCAGCGATCAAGCCGCTCGATCCGTTGCTCCGCGGTCGGCGCGCCGTCGCGAAGGTGCGCGGCCTTCTGCTTGTCGAGAATGGCCAGCATCGCGGCCTTGTGGGCGTCGGCGCCGAGGTTGGCGTGAGCGTTCATCGAAGTGTCCCTCCGGAGGGCCGGGCTGGTCCCGGCTCAGGTAATCGGCGATCAGAATGACGGGTCGGCGCGTCGGCCGCAAGCGAACCGCGTGCCACGCCTTAACCAGTCATTGGGGCCTTGCCCCATAGTGTTCACCATCTAGTGCGCGAGACCGCTCCAGTCGGGGCCGGCCTGGTTCAGGGGGAAACGAGAATGTCCGCCGACTTCGAAACCAAGATGCGGGGTCCCGACGCCTACAAGCTCGCCCATGAGACGCTGGACGTCATGGAGCGCCACGCGGTTTGGCCGACTCCCCTCAACTTCGAGATCTGGTCGCACTTCGTGGCCGATCCGAACGGCGAACTGGCTCTCGAACTCAGGCGTCTGATCCTCTCGGGCGAGCCGATGACGGAGGTGATGAGCGAGGAGCTCGCCGCCGCCTACCTGCCCAAGGCCCGCCTGAACGACCAGATCCGCGACGCCGGGGATCAGCTGTCCAAGGAACTGGCCGCTGTCTCGACGGCGATCCGCGAGGCCCAGAAGTCCACCGAAACCTACGGCCAGACGCTGGCCAGCGCCGGGAAGGGCCTGACGGACGCCAAGGACACGACCCAGATCAAGGCCATGGTCGATTCGCTCTCGACCGCGACCCGTCGGGTGCAGAAGGAAAACAAGTCGCTCGAGAAGCGGCTCGCGGAATCGACCAGCGAGGTCCAGCGCCTGCGCGAGCACCTGGAGCAGGTCCGCCGCGACGCCACCACCGACGGCCTGACCAATCTCGCCAACCGCAAGGCCTTCGACGAAGAGCTGACCCGCGCCTGCGCGGAAGCCGACGAATCGGGCACGCCGCTGACCCTCGCCGTGCTCGACATCGACCACTTCAAGAACTTCAACGATACCTGGGGTCACCAGACCGGCGACCAGGTCATCCGCTACGTGGCCAGCGTCATCGGACGGGTCGGCTGCACGCCGCGCTTCTCGGCCCGCTACGGCGGCGAGGAGTTCGCGATGATCTTCCCGGGCGAGGACGCCGCCGTCGTCGAGCAATGCCTGGAGGAGATCCGCGAGGAAGTCGCTTCCCGCATGCTCAAGCGTCGCTCGACAAACGAGGATCTCGGCACGATCACCATTTCGTCCGGCCTGGCCACGCGTCGGGAAGGCGAGA
>JBIKTU010000356.1:0-3154 GCA_044347965.1 Caulobacter sp. | reverse complement strand
AAGTTGGCCGGGCCGATCTTCTCCATCATGGCGACCGCCGGCACATTCAGTGAGTGCGACAGCGCCTCGCGGGCGGTGACCTTGCCCCGGAAGGTGCGGTCGAAGTTCTCCGGCTGGTAGTCGGCGAACCGGGTGGCCACGTCCTGGATCTCGGTGTCCGGCGCCGCCACGCCGTCATCGAAGGCGAAGGCGTAGACGAAGGGCTTCAGGGCCGAGCCGGGCGAGCGCAGGGCGGTGGTCATGTCGATCCAGCCGCCGGGGCGGTCCAGCCCCCCGGAGCCGACAGCGGCGCGCACGGCCCGCCCCTCGATCTCGACAACCAGAATGGCGGCGGTGGCGTCCAGGCCCTGGGAGCGGGCGTAGGCGGCGGCGATCGGTTCCAGCCGCGCCTGCAGGCCCGCGTCGATCGTCGAGACAACCGTCGCCTGGTCGGTCGGCGCCCTGCGCGCCAGCTCGCCCGCGGCGTGCCAGGCCAGGGTCGGGAACCGGCCGCGCGCCGGCATGGGGTCGGCCTTGGCTTCCTCGGCTTCGGCGGCGGTCGTCAGGCCCGCCGCGGCCATGCGGTCGAGGACCAGGTCCCGCGCCGCCCGCGCCGCCGCCGGTCGCCGGTCGGGTCGCCGCGCTTCCGGCGCCTGCGGCAGGGCGATCAGCAGCGCCTGCTCGCCCAGGGTCAGACTCTCCGGCTCATGGCCGAACCAGCTCAGGCTGGCGGCGCGCACCCCCTCGAGGTTGCCGCCGTAGGGGGCCAGGGTGAGATAGAGCGACAACACCTCGCGCTTGCTCAGCCGCGCCTCGATCTGCACCGCCCGGACCATCTCGATCAGCTTGGCGCCGAGGTTGCGCGGGCGGGGCTCCAGCAGCCTGGCCGTCTGCATGGTCAGGGTCGAGGCGCCCGACACCACCCGCCCGCGCGCCACCGCCGTGCCGCCGGCCCGGAACACCGCCCGGGGATCGACGCCGGCGTGCCGGAAGAAGCGCTGGTCCTCGATGGCGATCAGCCGTCTGATGAAGCTGGGATCGGTGCGCTCCAGGTCGGCGCGGATGCGCCAGCGGCCGTCCTCGACCGGCAGGGCGCGCAGCCACTGGCCACGCCGGTCGAGGGTCACGGGCGATGACCGCTCTCCCCGCGACAGGTCAGGCGGCAGCAGGGCGTCGACCGCAAGGACGACGACCTGCAGCGCCAGCAAGGCGATCAGACCCAGAACGAATCGGCGCACGCGGTGAGGTTAGCTCCCCGCCGCGATGACCGTCCGCCCTGACCCGCCGCGTCCGTTGACACTGGGTCGGTACATGTCCCGCACCTCCGGCGCCGGCAGGAAGAAGTCACCGGGCGTCACCGCCCGCGCCACATAGGCCACCGCGAACGGACGGTTCCCCGCCAGATCGACGGCGGCGATGTAGCGATCATCGCGCGCCTCCTGCACGTCCACGCCGGTCAGCTCGCCGAGGAACCTGAACGGACCGTCCTTCGCATCCTCGGGGCTGAGGGTGGTCTCGATCTCCCAGCCGGCGGGCAGGGCGTCATCGATGACCAGCGGCACGGTCCGGCCCTGGCCCGAGCGGCCCGAAACCAGCACGATGACGCGATCGCCCTGGCGAAGACCCGTCGGATCGACGCCGGCTCCGGTCATGCTGAAGAACCGCTTGCCGACCGAGACGCCGTTCGACTCCGCGCCGGGCGAGGCTACGGTCGTGCCGCGCACCGTCACTGTCCGCCACAGGGCCTTGCCGCGGTTGATGAACTTCGCGTCCGCCAGCCGGCCGACGATCCAGCGGGTCTGGCCGGCGGTCGGGGCGGCGGTGACGCCGGTCGCGTCCACCCGGATCGCCCCGGCCTCCTTCAGCATGTAGAAGGCCGCCTGCAGCAGGCGCGCCTGCTCCTGGGTGTTCAGCGCGTCGGGATCCTTGACCACGTTCTCGAGCCGCTTCTGCAGATCGCGGGCGACGCCCGGCTCACCCGCTTCATAGGCCAGGGCGATGATCGCGGCGGTGTCGCGCAGCTGGCTCTGGTACCAGTCGCTCTCCTCGCGATAGCCGATGCTGGACACGGCCTTTCGGAAGGCTGACCGCGCCCGCGACCGGTCGCCCATCAGGGCGAGGCCAGCCCCGACCTGCGCCCGCGCCAGCGGCGAGTCGTCGTTCTTCATCTGCACGTCGTGCCACCAGCGCAGCCGGGCCAGATCGCCCCGCCCGGCCTTGGCCAGGACGTAGAGGGCGTAGGCCGAGGCGCGCGAGCGCATGCGCTGCGTCGCCCGCTTGCTGTCGTCGGCGCTGCGGCCCCACCACTCCGGATATTCCATGCGGTAGGACACGTTCGCCCAGCCGTCGGGACGGCTGATCTGGCGCATGGCGCCCAGGGCGCGGTCCATGGCCTGGTCCGGCACCGGAGCGCCGCGCGCCTTCGCCTCCCAAAGGAAGTCGGTGACATAGGCGCCCAGCCAGGCGTCCGCCTCGCCGTCGCCGACCCGCCACAGGCCGAAGGCACCATCGAGCGTCTGGCGGTCCAGCAGCCGTCCGACCGCGTCGTTCAGCGCCGACGAGCTGGTGCGCTTCTTCGGGTCGGGCGCCAGCTGGCCGGCGTAGAGCAGCGGATAGGCGACGCTGATCACCTGTTCGGTGCAGCCGTAGGGATAGCGCGACAGCGACAGGGCGATCGGGCCGGGGTCGAAGCCGCGGAACGGCGAGTAGCTGACGTTCATCGACACATCGCCCGCCGCCAGGCCCGCCAGCAACTGGGCCGGCGGCGTGTAGGTCTCGCCCGGCTGCTGAAGCTCCGTATACGTCCGGGTGATCGGACTCCAGCCGAGCCGGGTCTGGATCGGATACTCCTTGGCCGTGGCGAAGCCGCCCGGGCCGCTGACCTTGAACCCGACCTTGCCGATACCGGAGACGGTCGGCGCAAGGAACGGGATCCGTTCGGCGATCCTCTGGCCGAGGATCAGCTGGAAGACCTTGCGGAACACCATCTGCACGCCGCCGGAGGAGCTGGTTTCGGCGGTGTAGCCGCCGGCCGCGCCCTCGACGTTGTGCAGTTCCAGCGTCGCCACCGGCCGGTCGCCCGGCGCCAGGAAGCGCGGCAGGTTGAGGTCGGCGATCACCGCCTCGCGGACGGTCATCGCCTTGCTGCCCGAGCCGACGGCCTCGTCGGTCCAGG
>JBIKTU010000276.1:0-3705 GCA_044347965.1 Caulobacter sp. | reverse complement strand
CGACGCCAACTGGACGCTGTCGGACGGTGCGGTCTCCGCGGACAGGGGCGGCATGGGCTTTCTGGTCTCGCGGGACAGCTTCCGCGACTTCGACCTGCGGGCCGAGATCTGGGTCAGCCCGGACGCCAATTCCGGCATCTTCATCCGCTGTTCGGACCGGGCCCGGTTAACGCCGGCCAACGCCTATGAGGTCAACGTCTTCGACCAGAGGCCGGACCCGACCTACGGCACCGGCGCCATCGTCGACATCGCGCCGGTCTCGCCGATGCCAAAGGCCGGCGGCCAGTGGAACGTGATGGAGATCAGCGCGCGCGGGCCGGTGCTGTCTGTCGTGTTCAATGGCGTGGCGACCGTCGACGACGTGCGGGACACGGCGCATGCCGAGGGGCCGATCGCGCTGCAGTACGGGGCGGGGACTGTGAGGTTCCGGCGGGTCGAGATCCGGGAAATCTGACCGCCGTTCAAGAGGTTAACGCTGGACGGGACAGGACGGCAACGAATCAGGACCGAATCGGCGATCCGGGTCGGTTCCTCAGATGTTCGCCACAAGCTATTGTATATTAAGATGGATTAACCATACGGGCTTTTCACGCTCAAGCCGGAAATCGGGCGGCTGCGGGCTCCAGCGGCAACGCCAGGCCATTCGAGACATAGGCCACCGTCCTGTAGAATCCGCAGAGCAACAGAAGCTCCAGGATCTGGTCCACTTCATAGTGTGCGCGAAGGGCGGTCCACTCGGCCTCGTCCAGCGTCGCCCGGTTATGCAGCGCCTCGACGGCGTCCAGCAGCGCCGCCTCGGCCGGCGACCAGCTGCCGCGTGCGCCGCTGAACGTGGCGGCCACCTGGTCGTCCGTCAGGCCGGCGGCCTTCGCGAAGGCGGTGATGTGGACGCCCCACTCGTATTCGCAGCCGGCGAGGGCGCAGGTGCGGTCGATAATGATCTCGCGCTCGCGGAGGGAAAGGGGGCCGCGGTCCAGCAGGGATCCGGCCCGGAACTTCCGCCAATGCCGCTGGCTGGCCGCCAGGGTGCGGAACAGGACCAGCGGATCGGCGCCCGGCGGCATGATGGCGTCGAAGCTTTTCTGGACATCGTCTGCATAGGGCGCGGTCAGCGGCGTGATCCTTGGCATGGGTCCGTCTCCTTGTTACGATTTCCGTAGCGAACATGTGCTACAGAAATAATAGCGGAGTCAAGCATGGTTGAGGCGAGGCCCCGGCGGACCGTGCGCGGATCGCGCACCGGCCGTCCGGTCATGGCGCTGCTGGACCTGCTGGGCCGCCGCTGGGCGCTGCGGGTGATCTGGGAGCTGCGGGACGGCTGGCTGACATCCCGCCAGCTGCGCGAGGCCTGTGACGATGTTTCACCGACCGTCCTGCAATCCCGCCTGTCCGAGCTGCGCGCGGCGGGGCTGATCACCCTCGAGCATCGGCACGGCTACGCTCTGACTCCGCTGGGCAGGGAACTGCTAGACCAGTTCCTGCCGCTCAACGCCTTCGCCGAACGCTGGGCGGCCGAGACCTTGGCGGAACAGGGGTGAGCGACTCGAAACTTGACGCCCGAAGACTCTCTGCCTATACCGCCCCCTCTCGCGCGGAGCCCGGCTTTCGCGTGTCCGATTTCTTTATGCGAAGGTCGCTTCCATGTCGCGCCGCTGCGAACTCACTGGTGTTGGACCGATGGTCGGTCACAACGTGAGCCACTCCAATATCAAGACGAAGCGCCGCTTCCTGCCCGCGCTGTCGCCCGCCACGCTCCAGTCGGAAGCGCTCGGTCAGTCGTTCAAGCTGCGGATCACCAACGCCGCGCTGCGCACGCTGGACTTCCGCGGCGGCCTGGACGTGTTCCTGGTCGGCGCCAAGGACGAGGCCCTGTCGCCGCGCGCCCTGAAGATCAAGCGTCAGGTCAAGGCGAAGCTGGCGGAGAAGGCGGCGGCCTGAGCCGCGCCCTCATCCAAAGTACAGACGAGAAAAAGGCCCGCGGGATGATCCCCGCGGGCCTTCTTCGTTTCCGGCTGCCTGCGTCGCCTTAAGGGGCGGCGTAGCTGACCGTGGTCGCCGGCGTGAGAGCCGCGTAGGCGACCAGCTTGGAGTCGCCGACCTGGGCCACGGCGCGGCCGACGCTGCGACGCACGCATTCCGGATAGATGTAGCCGGCCAGCGCCTCACCCTTGAGATCGGCCCAGCACGCCTTGGAGGCGGCCCGGACGATGTCGGCGTGCAGCTGCTCGGTCGACTTGCCGGCAACCGGGACGCGGATTTCGGCGGCGCCGGCGAAGCCGGCGGCGCCGGCGGCGACGGCGGCGAGGACGGCCACGAGGGTCTTCTTGAACTTGGTCATAACAAGCACTCCCGAAAGGGGTTGGGTTTCAACCGCTTCCGGCACGCTTCCCCTGATGGCTGCGGCTCAACGTCCGTCTTGGACCATCGAGTCGGTACGTAGCGCGAAATATCAGGTGATCAATGATTATGTTGCGTCGCGATATGCTTTGATGCGTCGCAGCATTCAGGCCACGAGCAGATCGCGGCCCGCCTGCCTGACATCTGTGCAGCCCGTGAGCGCCATGGCCATGGTCATCTCCTGACGCAGGATCTGGAGCACATGGGCGACACCGGCTTCGCCCCGCGCGCCCAGCGCCCAGGCCCAGGGCCGGCCGACCAGACAGGCCTTGGCGCCCAGGGCCAGCGCCTTGACCACGTCCAGGCCCGAGCGCACGCCGCCGTCCATCAGGAGGGTCAGGTCATCGCCCACGGCGTCGGCGATCGGCGGCAGGGCCCGGACGCCTGAGAGCACGCCGTCCAGCTGCCGCCCCCCGTGGTTGGAGACGATGATCCCGTCCGCCCCGACCTTGACCGCCTCGCGCGCGTCCTCCGGATCGAGGATCCCCTTGATGACGATCGGGCCGTCCCAGTGGCTGCGAATCCAGTCCAGATCCTGCCAGGTCAGGGTCGGGTCGAAGTTCTTCGTCACCCAGGGCCAGAACTCGGCCATGCCCTTCGCCTCGGGAATCGCGGCCGCGAGGTTGCCGAACACATGCGGCTTACCGCCCAGCTGTACGTCGATCAGCCAGTCCGGATGGGTGATCCCGTCCCACGCCCGCTTCAGGCCGCTGGTCAATGACGGCGCGCCGCCGAACAGCCCCGTACGCATGTCGCGGTAGCGCGCGCCAGGCACCGGCAGGTCGACGGTGAACACCAGCACCGGGCAGCCCAGGCCCTTCGCCCGCGCCAGCAGCTCCGCCATGTAGCCCCGATCCCGGATCATGTAGAGCTGGAACCAGGGCGGAACTCCGGCGCCGCTGGTCACCTCGTCGAGGTCGCAGACGCCGACGGTGGACAGGCAGAAGGGCACGCCGGCCGCCCTGGCCGCCTTCGCGGCCTGAACCTCGCCCCGCCGGGCGTACATCCCCGCCATGCCGACTGGCGCCAGCATAACCGGCATGGAGAAGGGCTGGCCGAACAGGTCTGTCGCCAGCGAGATATCCGAGACGTCGCGCAGCACGCGCTGGCGCAGGGCGAGATCCTCGAAGTCCGCGACGTTCCGGCGGAGGGTCGCCTCGGCGTAGGAGCCCCCGTCGATGTAGTCGAACAGAAGCCGGGGCAGTCGCCGCCGCGCCAGCTCGCGGTAGTCGGTGACCGAGGCGGCGATCACTTCGGCGGCGTCCAGTCGAAGGCCAGCAGCAGCGTGCGCTGCCTGTCGTTGAAGTT
>JBIKTU010000275.1:0-3710 GCA_044347965.1 Caulobacter sp. | reverse complement strand
TGATCCCCAGCCGTCTGTAGCGGTCGACGCCCTACTCGGGGTGGTCGATCAGATAGGCCCCGCCGGCGAACAGCTTCTGCAGCAATTCCGGCGGCGGCTGGCCGCCGGGGTGTGATGCGATGATCGCAGCCATGCCCCGGCCAAGCGCCCAGAGGGCGTAGGCGGCGTTCTCCTGATGCCGGGGCGGTATGCGCTCGTCGGCCTCGACGGCGGCCTTGTAAGCCAGGAACATGCGGTGCTCGGCCTCGCGGAGCGTTTCATGGCGGGCCAGCAGCCGCTCGTTGCACATCAGAGAGAACAGCGAGGGGCGTGACTGCGCGAAGGCGAAGAAGGCCCGCGCCCCCGCTCGCATGGGCGAGACGGAGGGATGGACGGAGCGGCTGCCCTCGATATCGCGGCGAAGATCCTCGTAGCCCATCTGCGCCAGGCTGAGCAGGAGGGCCTCCTTGCCCGCGAAATAGTGGTAGATCGAAGCCAGCCCGATGCCCGCCGCCTCGGCGATGGCGCGCAGGCTCAGGTCGTCGGCGCCCTGCTCGGCCAGAATGGTCGCCGCGGCGGTCAGGGCCCTGGCCTTTACACCGGGGACATCGTGGGCGGACTGCCTGAGCGATCGCGTCATGTCGCGACAATTGCGCCACGCGAACCGGAGTCAAGCGGACATGAGGCGCGGCGCCCTGCCCTTGTCGCGATCATCCTGCACCCGTTGTTCTAGAAAGCCTCGATCCGGGTCCAGTCGCAGCCGGATCGCGAGGTATTGTAAAGACGATGGGGCCGTGCGCCAGGAAAGCTGTGCATACCCCCTATTCGAAAGCGTGCGGACGGTTGCCGAACGATGTTCGAATGCTCCAGACTTGGGCCGCGCCGAGAGTCTTCGATCCCCGTGGAGAAAACTGATGGAGCCATCAGGGTCCAGACCCGATCTTGGCCCCCGCCTGGATGAGGCGGCGCTCTGTGGCATGACCCTGGCGGTCTGGGCGGACGAGCAGCCGGACAGGGTCGCCGTCTGTGATCCGAATGGCGCGGAACACAGCTTCGCCAAGGTCAACGCCAACGCCAACCGCCTGGTGCGGCTGCTCCGTTCGCGGGGTCTGGGGGTCGGCGACTCGGTGGCCCTCGTCTGCTCGAACCGCGTCGAGTTCGTCGAGGTGCTGGCCGCGACGCTCCGCTGCGGGATGCGCCTGACGCCGGTGAACTGGCACCTGTCGGCGGACGAGATCGCCTACATCATCCAGGATTGCGAGGCGAAGGCGCTGATCGCCGACGCCCGCGTCGCGACGGTGTCGGAGGCCGTGGCCCGCCTGCCGGTCATCGCCACCCGGCTGGCCGTCGGCGGACCGATCGACGGCTTCGAGTCGTACGACGACGCCATCGCGCCCTTTGACGAAAGCGACATCGCCGACCCCTCGCTCGGCATCAGCATGATGTACACCTCCGGCACCACCGGCCGGCCCAAGGGCGTCTTCCGGCCCAACCCGGCGGTGACACCCTACGCCACCTACCAGATGCGCGGCTACGACCCCCGCGTTTCGGTCCAGATGTGCGCCGGGCCCGGCTATCACGCCGCGCCGCTGGTGTTCGACATCCGGGCCGCCATGGGCAGCGGCGCGACGCTGGTCTTCATCGACCGGTGGGACTCCGAGCATGTGCTGCGAACCATCTCGGAGCAGCGCGTCACCCACTTCCACATGGTGCCGATCATGTTCCAGCGCCTGCTGGCCCTGCCGGACGCGGTCAAGGCGCGCTATCCGGTGGACCATGTCCAGTTCATCATCCACGGAGCCGCGCCCTGCCCGCCCGAGGTCAAGCGGGCGATGATCGACTGGTTCGGCCCGGTGCTGACGGAATACTACGCCGGCTCCGAGGGCGGCGCCGGCTTCCTGATCGACTCGCAGGAGTGGCTGGCCAAGCCCGGCAGCGTCGGCAAGCGTCCGGCCCTTTTGCGGGTCCGCATCCTCGACGAGGCCGGCCGCGACCTGCCCAACGGCCAGTCCGGGACCATCTACCAGCAGCTGCCGCCCGGCGGCGCCTTCACCTACTTCAAGGACGAAGCCAAGACCCAGGCCTCGAGGGTCGACGACTTCTTCACGATGGGGGACGTCGGCTATTTCGATGAGGACGATTACCTGTTCCTGACTGGCCGAAGCGCCGAGACCATCATCTCCGGCGGGGTGAACATCTATCCGCAGGAGATCGACAACGAGCTGGTCAAGCATCCCGCCGTCGCCGACTCAGCCACCGTCGGCGTGCCGCATGACGAGTGGGGCGAACAGGTGAAGGCCGTCATCCTGCTCAAGCCCGGCCACGACCCGAGCGAGACCCTGGCCGAGGAGATCCTCGCCTTCGCCCGCGGCAACCTGGCCAGCTTCAAGGCGCCGCGCAGCCTCGACTTCGCCGCCGAGCTTCCGAGGTCCGAAGCCGGCAAGATCCAGCGCAACAAGGTGCGCGCGCCCTACTGGGAAGGACGCGCGCGCCAGATCTGATCCGGGCCGGCGACGGCCCTTCTCGCAACGAAGAACAAGACGAACGTCCAGGAGCAGAAGACATGGCCGATTTTGGCAGTACGGACGCGGAGGCCTTCCGCGCTGAGGCGCGGGACTGGCTGACCGCCAACTTCCCACCCGCCCTCGCCGGGGTGGAGGTGGCGATGATCAACGCCACCGGACCGGTCGAGGGTGACGCCCTGCTCTGGAAGCAGCGCATGGGCGAGAAGGGCTGGGGCACGCCGACCTGGCCGCGGGAGTACGGCGGCGGCGGCCTGTCCACGGCCCAGGCGCGCATCCTGCAGCAGGAGATGAACCGGATCGGCGCCCGCAACCCTATCGGCGGGATGGGCATCATGATGTTCGGCCCGACCCTGCTGGAGTACGGCAGCGAGGAGCAGAAGCAGCGGCACATCCCGCCGATCTGCCGGGGCGAGATCCGCTGGTGCCAGGGCTACTCCGAGCCGGGAGCCGGCTCCGACCTCGCCGCGCTGCAGACCCGCGCCGAGGACATGGGCGACCACTTCCTGGTCAACGGCCAGAAGGTCTGGACCTCCGGCGCCCAGTACGCCGACTGGTGCTTCTGCCTGGTGCGCACGGACTTCACGACCAAGCACGAGGGCATCTCCTTCGTGCTGTTCGACATGAGGACTCCGGGCGTCGAGGTGCGGCCGATCAAGCTGATCAGCGGCAATTCGCCCTTCTGCGAGACCTTCCTGACCGATGTGAAGGTGCCCAAGGAGAACCTGGTTGGACCGCTGAACGGCGGCTGGACGATCGGCAAGCGCCTGCTGCAGCATGAGCGCAACAGCCTCTCGGGCGGCGGCGGCTCGGCCGGTCGGTTCGCGGCGGGGACCCCGCTCGACGCGCTGGCGAAGACCTATGTCGGCGTCAATGAGAGCGGCCGCATCGCTGATCCGGACCTGCGGTCACGGATCATCCGCCACCAGATGGAGGCCAGAGCCTTCATGCTGACCCTGATGCGCGCCCAGGCCGAGGCCAAGGGCGGCGGCGGGCCGTCGAACGCCACCTCGATCATGAAGAACGTCGGCTCCAAGGTCGGCCAGGAACGCGCCGAGCTGGCGGTCGAGATCATGGGATCCCAGGGCCTCGGCTGGGAGGGCGAGGGCTTCACCGACAAGGAGCTGGAGCAGACCCGCAACTGGCTGGGCGGCAAGGCCACCACGATCTACGGCGGCTCCGCCGAGATCCAGAACAACATCATCGCCA
>JBIKTU010000274.1:0-3712 GCA_044347965.1 Caulobacter sp. | reverse complement strand
CCCGGATGCATGAAGCATCCGGGCGCCAAAGGTGGTCTCTCATGCCGCCGCCGGGAGGGGATAGGTTCCGGCACGGTCCGACGGTATCGCGAGGTCGGGCGCGCCACCGTTATGCGTGGCATTATTGCAACGAGGACGCAGAAACGTCAACCGGCTGAATCGAGGTATTTGCCTGTTGCGAATGTGTCACAAACCGACGGTGTGTCAGCCACGGCGCGCGGGGGTCGGGTAGGGGGCCTTGAACAGGGCCGGGTCGAGGCCGGAGGCCCTTACCAGGCTGGTCAGCCGCACCCGGGTCGGGGCGTTGCGGGCGTCGGTGACCGTCCAGCCGAGCAGCTGCAGGGGGCTGCCCCCGAAGGTCATGATGATCTGGCCCTTGGTCTTGCCGGCGCGATCCTGGGCGGTGATCTCGAAGCCGTCGTTCAGGGTTTTCACCCCGGCGACATGCACCCCGCGGTCCAGCCGGATCTCGTCGGCCAGGAACAGCTTCAGCGGCGTCTGGCTGAGGAAATAACGGTTCACCGTCTTCAGCCGCTTGTCGGCGACCGAGACCACGCGCCCGTCGGACACCACCAGCAGGCTGGAGGGCGCCTCGTACTCGAAGCGGGCCTTGCCCGGCCGCTGCAGGTACAGCAACCCGGTTGTCTGGGAGCCGCGCGCGTCGGTCTGCACGAACTTGCCGCGGGCCGACGACAGGCCCTGGAGGTAGGTCGTGGCCTTGTCGACCAGGGCCTGGTCGGCGGGCGACAGGGCCGCGTGGGCGAGGCCCGGGGCCAGCAGCAGGGCCGGAGCGGCGGCGAGAAGGGCGCGTCGGGTCGTGGTCATGGCATCCGTCTAGCAGGGCGTAGCGGCGAATTCTTGACCGAAACCGCATCTAGGGAGGCGGAGGGGCCAGGATCTCACGCTTGCCGGCGTGGTTGGCGGCGCCAACAACGCCCTCCTGCTCCATCCGTTCAATCAGCGAGGCGGCGCGGTTATAGCCGATCTGCAGCCGGCGCTGGATGTAGCTGGTCGAGGCCTTGCCGTCGCGGGTGACCACGGCCACCGCGCGGTCATAGAGGCTGTTCTCGTCGCCGTCGCCGCCGCCCGAGCCATACCCGCCCCCGTCGCCGTCCTCGTCATCGCCGCCGGCGGTGACCTCGTCCAGGTACTGCGGCGTGCCCTGCTCGCGCAGGAACCTGGCGACCGCGGCCACCTCCTCGTCGGCCACGAACGGGCCGTGCAGGCGGGTCAGCCGGCCGCCGCCGCCGCCGGCCATGTAGAGCATGTCGCCCTGGCCCAGCAGCTGCTCGGCGCCCTGCTCGCCCAGGATGGTGCGGCTGTCGATGCGCGAGGTGACCTGGAAGCTGATCCGGGTCGGGAAGTTGGCCTTGATGGTCCCGGTGATGACGTCGACCGACGGACGCTGGGTGGCCATGATCAGGTGGATGCCGGCGGCGCGGGCCATCTGGGCCAGCCGCTGCACGGCGCCCTCGATGTCCTTGCCGGCCACCATCATCAGGTCGGCGACCTCGTCGATGACCACCACCAGATAGGGCATGTGCTCGGGGCGGATCTTCTCGCTCTCGAAGATCGGGCGGCCGGCTTCGTCGAAGCCGGTCTGGACGGTCCGCTCGAAGTGCTCGCCCTTGTCGATCGCCTCCTTGGCCCGCTCGTTGTAGGCGGCGATGCCGCGCACGCCGATCTTGGCCATGCGGCGATAGCGGTCCTCCATCTCGCGGACGGTCCACTTCAGGGCCACGATCGCCTTCTTCGAGTCCGTCACCACCGGCGCCAGCAGGTGCGGGATGCCGTCATAGACGGAGAGCTCGAGCATCTTGGGGTCGATCATGATGAACCGGCATTGCTCGGGGCTCAGCCGGTAGAGGATCGACAGGATCATGGCGTTGACCCCGACCGACTTGCCCGAGCCGGTGGTGCCGGCGATCAGCAGGTGGGGCATGCGGGCCAGGTCGGCGATGTAGGGCTCGCCGCCGATGGTTTCGCCCAGCGCCATGGGCAGGGTCTGGGACGCCTTCTCGTAGTCGGCGCTGGCCAGCAGATCCCGCAGATAGACCGTCTCGCGCCGGGCGTTCGGCAGCTCCAGCGCGATGGCGTTGCGGCCCGACACCACCGAGACCCGGCAGGCGGCCACGCCCATCGAGCGGGAGATGTCGTCGGCCAGGGCCACGACCCGGGCGTGTTTCACGCCCGGCGCCGGCACCAGCTCGTAGAGGGTGACAACGGGGCCCGGGCGGATCTGGTCGATGGCGCCCCGGATGCCGAACTCGCTCAGCACGCTCTCCAGAAGTCGGGCGTTCTGGCGCAGCGCCGCCTCGTCGAAGCCGCCGACGCGGGGCTTGGGCTTGGCCAGCATGGCCAGCTCCGGCAGCATGAAGCCGCCGGGGGCGACGAAGTCGAAGGTCTTCTGCTGCTCGCGCACCTCGCGGCTGCTGTTCTTCGGCGCGGGCTTGGGCGGCTTGATGGCCGGGGCGCCGGCGCGGCCGGGCGCGGGGAAGTCGGCCTCCTCGCCGGCCTCGACCGGCGGATCATCAGAGAAGCGCAACGGGTTGGGCGTGGCGACCGCCTTCTCGGCGCGGCGACGGGTGGCGGGCGCACGGGCGGCGACAGGCTCGGGCTCGCGCGGCGCCGGGCGGCGGGCCAGCAGGGACTCCAGCGCGCCCTCGGCGGCGCGGGCCATGCCGGCGCGGCTGACACCCAGGGCCCAGGTCGCGGCGAACCCGCCGACGGCGAGCAGAACCAGCGAGGCGATCAGTTCGGCGCCCGGGATGCGGGCGAAGGCGATGATCCCGGACAGCCCGCCCAGCAGGCCATCACCCCAGAAACCGCCCAGGCCCCGGGCCAGGGCCCAGCTTTTCGGCGGGCTCGGCGCGGCTATGGCCCCGGCCAGGGCCAGCACGGCGGCCACCCCGACCAGCGCCCTCAGGCGCGTGGTGCGGCGGTGGGCGTCAGGCTCGGGATCGACCGCCCGGGTCAGGCCGAAGACGACCATCAGGAGCGCCAGGCCCCAGGCGGCCAGGCCCAGCGACTGCACGAAGATGTCGGCAACCACCGCGCCCGGGCCGCGCAGGACATTGCTGGCCGGCAGGGCGGAGGCGACGTTCAGGCTCGGATCGGCGGAATTCCAGGTGGCGAAGGCGGCGATCAGGGCCAGGCCGGCCGCCGCGACCACGCCGCCGCGCAGGCGCGCGCTGAACGGCTGGGTCCAGGCCCAGGCCGCCAGCTCCATCGCCATATCCAGCCCGGTCCGCCTCGCCGCCCGCGCCATCCGCGCCCCCGAAATCGTTCTGAGCCGCCTATCTGGCCCGCGGAGGGTTAAGGGGCGTTTACTTCGATGGGGGGAAGACGCGATGGGTCAGTCCCTTTCGAAGACGACGGACAGGGCGGCACGCGCACGGCTTCGCCGCCTCACGGGGATCGCCGGCGAGGGTCGGGGAGGGGCGCAGCGCCGGGCCTTCGCCCGGCATAGGGGTCGTGTTGTACCGTTTCGACGAAGACTGACGCTCCGCGTGGTCGTTCTCCCGCAGGCCCGGGATGCGCAGGGCTGTTCACCCTTTTGTCCCGGACTCTCCCCGCCCGGCCTCTCCGGACGGCTCGAACTGCTGCCCACGAACGGGCGGACGGCACACCAGCGCACGCCCGGAACGGAGGCTTACGTCCCCTCCGCCTGATCCCGCTCGACCACTCCCCGCCGCCGCATCGGGCTGGTACC
>JBIKTU010000012.1:0-12484 GCA_044347965.1 Caulobacter sp. | reverse complement strand
AAGTCCCGGCCATGCCCGAGACCATCACCGCCGCCCTGGACGACCTGTCCGCCGAGTTCGAACTGCTCGGCGACTGGGAAGAGCGCTATCGCTATGTCATCGACCTGGGCCGGGAGCTGGAACCGCTGAGCGACGACGAGCGGTGCGAGGCCAACAAGGTGCGGGGCTGCGCCAGCCAGGTCTGGCTGGTCACCGAGCCGCGGGCGGACGGCACGATCCGGTTCCGCGGCGACTCCGACGCCCATATCGTCCGGGGCCTGGTCGCGGTGCTGCTGCGCCTGTTCTCGGGCCGCAAGGCGTCGGACATCGCCGCCTGCGACATCAAGGCCGCCTTCGACCGCCTTGGTCTGGCCGAGGCGCTTTCGACGCAACGGTCCAACGGTCTGGCCTCGATGGCGGCCCGGATCGAGCGCGACGCGCGGGCGCTGGCGGCCTGAACCCTCAGCCGATGCCGTAGTGGACGGCCAGGCGCTGCAGCGCCAGCTTCAGCACCGTCTTGCCCGACCGCCGGGGCAGGCCCAGCCCCCGCTCGGCCGCCTCGAGCGCGCTGCCGGCGAAGCAGACGTGCTCCAGGATCTCCCGCAGGCCGGGGCCGACCGCGGCCAGCGCCCGGGCAATCCGGTCCTTGGCCGCCCGGGCCCGTTCCGCCGGCTCCTGTCCAGGCCCCCTGCCCCCGCGCGCCCGGGGACCGGCGTCCCAGGCCATGGTCAGCCGACCTACCGTCCCGGCGAGGGCGAAATCCTCGCGCAGCTTCTCGGCGGCGGCGATTTCAGCCAGCGTCAGCCAGGACCGACCCGCGCCGTCGCGCCGTCGCGCCAGCCAGGCGATCGGCGACTCACCGAGATTGGCGGCCTGGACCCCGCGACGGCCGTCCGGCCCGATCACCTCCCGCCGCCCCTCGATGATGCTGGGCCGTCCGGCCGGGGACGCCGCCGGGGCCGAAGGCGCCGAGCGCGCCAGACGCCAGCCTCCGCCCGGCAGCGGACGCAGCCCGGGCTCCGCGGCGAGCCGGGCGAAGGCCGCCTCGTCGAGACGCATCGCCGGACGTCGTCGCAGGTCTGGCGAGGTGCGAAGCGCATACAGGCCCCCTTCATCCGGATGGAGCGCCGCGCCGGCCCTCGCCAGCAGGCCGAGCGCACGGGCGGCGAGACGATCAGGGTCGCTCATGAGGCGACGCCGGGCTCGACCGCCTGACGCAGGCAGGCCTCCATGGTCGACAGTCGCGCATCGAAGACGGCGTCGTCCCGAAGGTCCTCGATCAGCTGCACGGCATGGCTGCCGGTCGTGCGGTCCCGCCCGAAGGCCGCCGCCGCGCGTCTCAGGGGCCAGCCCAGGACAATGTGGACCAGATAGATGGCCGTCTGGCGCGCCCGGGCGACCGTGGCGTTGGTGCGCCGTCGCGACAGGAGCTCACGCTCCGACACATCCATGATCATGGCCACCAGGCTGGCGACGAAGGCGACCGTCAGGCAGTCGCGGCGAAAGGTGCTGGCCTCCTCCCGGGAGGCATCCTCGAAATGGCGGTTCATCCTGTCCTCGTCGGCGCCGCCGTGGGGACGACGCGCTATGCCGATGAGTGTGGAGCCATCGGCCGAAGAGAGGATAAAATTCCTATTCGTAAATGATCAATAGGAAAATTGTCTTGCGCAACAGGGAGTCCATACATGCGGACGCCGGAGCGAAAGGGGGATAGATCATCATTGGGGACAGGGAGTCAGGCCGCGCGGATGCCGCTCTGGTCGCTCTGGATGCCGACCACGGCGTCGTAGCCCAGGATCATGTCCACGTCCGCGCCATTGGTGGCCAGCGGCAGGCGCAGCCAGAGCAGGGACAGATGCCCGGCGCCGCGCCAGGACAGGCTGTGGCAACCGACGCCGGGGCGGCGATCCTCAACGATCCGGTCCAGTTCCTCGCGCCAGTAGTCCGCGGCGCGCGGGCCATAGACGTCGCCCAGGCTATGACCAGTGATTTCGCGACCGTAGACGGCATAGAGGCCCGTGCCGGCCAGGCGCAGACGATAGTCACGCCGCGCCGCACCGGGCAGGACGTCAATAAGGCTGACGGTAGGCAGGAGCCGCTTGAAACCTTCCGGGTTGATGTCCGCCCGTCCGGGCAAGCGGCCGGACTGGCGCAACGACGCCCAGTAAGCGAACAGCTCTTCATGGGCACGGGCGGCTGTCGCCGAAGCGCCCAGTTGCGCGGCCATCTACAGAATCCTTAACAACCCCTTGGAATCACCCACGATTCACTATCGCTTAACCGCCGAATCGGTGGAAGCGAAAAATCGCGTCTCGCGGCAAACTTTCGCATCGAGAGTCAAGCGGCAGGCGAATTCCGGGGGCGGGCAAGAAAAAGGGGCGGCCGCTGATCGCGATCGCCCCTTCCGCATCCAGCCGGTGAAACCGGTCTAGCGCTTCTTCTTGGCGGCCTGGCGGCCACCCTGGCCCAGGCCCATCTGCTTGGCCAGGTCCGAACGCGCCTTGGCGTAGTTCGGCGCGACCATCGGGTAGTCCTTCGGCAGGCCCCACTTGGCCCGGTACTCTTCGGGGCTCATGTTGTACTTGGTGCGCAGGTGCCGCTTGAGCGACTTGAACTTGCGACCGTCTTCCAGGCACACGAGGTGGTCCGGGGTGATCGAGCGGCGAACCGGAACCGCGGGCTCCTTCGGCGCGACCTCGACGGTCACGGAGCCCGAAGCGACGTCGGTCAGGGCGCGGTGGACGTTCTGGATCAGGCTTGGAAGATCGTTCGCCGCGACGGAGTTGTTTCCGACATAGGCGGACACGATGTCCGTCGTCATTTCAATGATAGCTGACTTGTCTTCCATCTGGCCTTGTTCCACCACATGAATGATTGAGAGAGACCGGAATCGGTGGCCTCGATTGAATGCTCGTGTGCATATAGGCCACGTCTGCCCGGCACAAGCACTTCGATGCTTGCTCTTCGAATTTCCAATAGAGATTAGCGGTAATCACTGCGACGCCCGATCAGTGAAGCGCGGCGATTGCACTGGCCTGATCTCGTGAGTTTCAGATTTCAGCGTCGTCCGAAATCGCCCGACAATGCCAACATCGCGGCCCTTTGCGGCCGGGAGAACTCATCCAGCGCTTCATCGTCGCCGGCCCGGATCGCCTTGATCAGCGCCGGTGTAAGGGCCGAGGACAGCGACCAGTTCCAGTAGCGGAGCACGGTCTGGGCCCGGTCCACTGCAATGGTGTCGAACAAGGTCAGTATCCGCTCGAGCGCCGGCGCGAGGTTGCCCGCCGCATCGGTCTCCGGTCGCCGCAGACCGCGCCAGAGCGACCGGACCGCGGCCCGCGGCAGGCCGGTGGCCTTGCACAGGATCGCCAGCGGCTCTCCGCCTGGATCCGTGAAGATCTTCGCGCCAGTCATCGGCTTGAGGCCGGAGAGGTAGGCGATTTCCTCGGCGACCTCACGGGTCATGCTCTCGGCGGCGACCTCGACCGCCTCGTCGAGGCTTTCGAAGGGACTGCGGTCAAGCGCCGCCCGGTTGCGCTGACGCCGCTCGATGAACTGCAGGGCCTTGCGGGTCAGCGGATCCTGCCACTTCTCCTGCGCCGCCATGGCGAAGACGTCGCTGACGGCGTCCTGAAGCACCTCCCGCGACACCGCGAACCGCTGCAGGATCACCCGGCGGCATTCCTCGTCGGACCACCAGAACATCACATAGGCGTGGCTGGGTCGAAGCTCCGACCGGCGCAGCATCAAGGGGATGAGGCGTGGATTGTCGCGGGTGACGGCGACCACGGTCTCCACGGTGGCATGGCCGAGCCGGGCCTGGTCGTTGCGCAGCAGGGTTTCCAGCACCCCCGGCTCGCCGAACTCGACAAGAGCATCGGCCACCACTTCATTGAGGCCGCGCCGGGCGGCGATCAGACGCCGATGCTCCGGCGTCGCGGCGCGCGCGCAGTCCATCAGGTCGGCGTCGCCCAGGCCGGCGTTGTTCTCGATCAGGGCGCGGGCGACCTCGATTTCATCGCGCAGCAGCATCCGGGCGAGGCCGGGCGGGATCTCGGACACGCTGGCCACCCGCCGGGCGATGCGTGCCCGCTCGTCGACGGCGGCCTCCCGCAGCAGTTCGATGATCAGGTCGGCGGTCATGGCGCGTTCGAACGCGTTGACCCGGCTCCCGGGCAGACAGACCACATCGGCGAGGCGTTTCAGCAGCGCGCCCCGGGACCGGAAGACCGGCGCGGCGCGCAGGGGCTCGCCGGCCGCGCCATCGGCGGCGACGTCGAGCACGGATCTCTGCGCGGGTTCGCTCATCACCAGTCGCGGTCAGGCATGCCAGAGGCGCGCAAGGAAGCGACGCCGATCTTCGATCAGATCAGACGCGCGTTAACCGCTCATGACCGCGACGGGCGCCGTCGCGGTCATTCACAGGATTGCACCGGCCGCAGTCGGCCGAGGCGAAGGCGCGGACTACTTGAATTCGCGCTTGTCCCAGTAGGGCCAGATGTCCGGCAGATCGGCGGAGACCTTGTCCGGATAGGCGGGAGCGCGCTTTTCGAGGAAGGACATGACCCCCTCCTTGGCGTCGCCCTGGGCGCCGCGGGCCATGATGGCGCGGCTGTCGGACATGTGGGCGTCCATCGGGTGCGGCGCGCCGGCGTTGCGGTAGAGCAGCTGGCGGGTCAGGGCGACGGACACCGGGGCGGTGTTGTCGGCGATCTCGCGGGCCAGGGCGTAGGCGGCGGGCAGCAGGTCTTCCGGCGCATGCAGCGAGCGGACC
Organism: Caulobacter sp.; assembly: GCA_044347965.1. Taxonomy (GTDB): domain Bacteria; phylum Pseudomonadota; class Alphaproteobacteria; order Caulobacterales; family Caulobacteraceae; genus Caulobacter. The sequence goes on along the minus strand of JBIKTU010000012.1, from coordinate 7,731 downwards.
AGGCCGCCGTCCCTGGCTTCCTGGGCCGGGAAGACACGGCCGGTGTAGCACCACTCCAGCGCCTGCTGCAGGCCGACGATGCGCGGCAGGAACCAGGACGAGGCCGCTTCCGGCGTGATGCCGCGGCGGGCGAACACGAAGCCGAACTTGGCCTCGGTCGAGGCCATCCGGATGTCCATGGCCAGCTGCATGGTCACCCCGATGCCGACCGCGGCGCCGTTCACGGCGGCGATCACCGGCTTGAGGCTTTCATAGATGCGCAGGGTCAGCAGGCCGCCGCCGTCGCGATAGACGCCGTTGACCTTGTTGGCCTCGCGCGGATCGCTCTCCAGCTTGGCGTAGTCGAAAGTCTTCTCGCCGCCGCCCAGATCGGCGCCGGCGCAGAAGGCGCGGCCCGCGCCAGTGACCACGACCACCTTCACCGCGTCGTCGGCGTCGGTGATGTCGAACGCCTTGATCATCTCGGCCATCATCTGGGTGGTGAAGGCGTTCATGCGGTCCGGACGGTTCAGGGTCAGCGTCGCGATGCCGTCCTTGATATCCAGGATGATGGTCTCGAAGGTCGGGCTGGCCATGCGGGGGCTCCTCGGAAGGCTGGGGCGTTCAAACGGGTGTATGAAGACGGCCGGACGCCGGGGAAGGCAAGACCTTGTCGACGGATGGTCGCGCGCTTAATATCCAAGTCGATATCGAGAGCGACCATGCAGATCCTTCTCCACATCGACGACGCTCTCGCCAGGCGATTCAAGGAAGCGGTCCCCGCCCGCCAGCGTAGCGCCTATGTCCAGAAGCTCCTCGAAGCGGCCCTGCCGCCCGAGGACAAGGACGCGCGCCTCGAGCGGATCGCCCGCGAGGTCGAGGCCGAGCTGGATGCCAACCCCGGCTTGCGGGAGGAGCAACAGGCATGGGTCGAGGCCGACCTCGACAGCTGGGATAACCTGCCGCCCTTCGAGTGGGAAGGCACCGGACTTGAGCCACCGCCGGAATGAAACGTGGCGAAATCTGGTGGGCAGACCTCGAACCGGCGCGAGGCCGCGAAATTCGCAAGGTCAGACCCGTGGTCATCATGTCCGCGGCCGGACTGGTCGCAGCCCGACACACGATAGTCGCCATACCTCTGTCCACGGGACCAGCGCCGCGCCCCCCGGTCGTGGTTTCTGTCGTTTCCGCCGGAGAACGGTCGGTGGCCGTCTGCGACCAGATCCGCTCGTTGGATCGCTCCCGATTCCTCAAGCAGGCCGGCGTCATGTCAGCGAGCGACCTCCTCCTCCTGTCGGAGGCCCTCTCCGCCGCCCTTGACCTCTAGGCCGCCGTCCGCTCCGGCGTGAAGCTGACGTCCAGCTTGCGGATCGCGTGGACAAAGTTGTTGGGGGCGATGTCGATCTCGCCGGTCCAGCGCATGTCCGGGAAGCGGGCCAGGATCTGGCGATAGGCCTCTTCCAACTGGATCTGCGCCACCCGCTTGCCGATGCAGGTGTGCGGTCCGTAGCCGAAGGCGATGTGCTTGTCGGCGTTGGCGCGGGTTACGTCGAGCCGGTCGGGGTCGGCGAACACCGCCGCGTCCCGGTTGGCGGCGCCGTAGTACATGATGACCTTCTCGCCCTCGGCGATCTTCTGGCCATTGATCTCGGTATCCTGCGTCGCCGTGCGGCGCATGTAGATCACCGGGCTGACCATGCGGATGAACTCGTTGACCGCTCCGGGCATCAGCGCCGGGTTGGCGATCAGCTTGGCCCGTTCTTCCGGGAACTCGGTCAGCAGCTTCATCGAGCCGGACAGGGTGTTGCGCGTGGTGTCGTTGCCGGCGAACACGATCAGTAGCCAGGAGCCGTCGAGGTACTCGTCGCTGAGCAGGTCGCCGTCGACCTGCGCGCGGGCGATGGCGGTCAGCAGGTCCTGCTGCGGGTCGGCCCGGCGCTTGTGCAGCATGTGGCGGCCATACTCGAACATCTCTTCGACGTTGCTGTTGAAGTCGGCGATGAACTGCATGAGCTCCAGCGTCGGGGTCATGCCCTCGGTCGCCGAGCGCATGGCCATGTTCTGGGCCTCCTCCAGATAGTGCATCCATGTCAGGAACTTCGGACGGTCGGCCTCCGGCACGCCGAGGATCTCGCACAGGGTGAACAGCGGCAGGATGGAGGAGAAGTCCTCGACCAGATCGGTCTCGCCCTTGGGCGCCATGGCGTCCAGCAGGCGCGTCACCTCGCCCTTCACCCGTTCGGAGACACCGCGCAGATAGCTGGGCGTGAAGTATGGCATGTGCTCGCGGCGCAGCTGAAGGTGATGCGGGGCGTCCAGGTTGATCATCGCGTCCATCGAGGCGCGATAGAGCAGCGCGTGCCGCGCCTCGGGCCGGCCGGCCGCCATCAGGATGCCGCCGCGCTGGCTGGAGAAGGTCGCCGGATCGCCGTTCACGGCCATCACGTCCTCATGGCGGGTGACCGCCCAGAAGCCGGGCCCGTCCATGCGGGTCTCGGGGTGCCACATCACCGGCGCCTCGGCCCGAAGGCGAGCGAATCCGTCGTAGGGCTGCCCATTGGTGAACGAGGCGATGTCGGTGAGGTCGACTCCCTCCAGCGTCGGATAGCGGGTCCCGAACGTCGGCCCCGCACGGCCCTCGACCGCAGTCTGGCTGATCAGTTCCATCGCCGCTCGCTCCTGAAATTGCTGCTTTGCGTGCAAGCCTAGTGCGTCCGGACGCGGCGGCAATAATGACGTTGCGGCAGCTTCCGCTACGTCGCCCTTCCCTTCGCCCCTTCCGCGCCCGTAAGGTAATCGTCGATCAGGCGCGCGACAGACGCTGCCGGTCGGCGAGGAACAGGGAAGCGGCATGACCGACACCATCGAGGCGGACTACATCATCGTCGGCGCGGGCAGCGCCGGATGCGTGCTGGCCAACAGACTCAGCGCCGACGGCAAGTCGAAGGTTTTGCTGCTGGAGGCCGGCGGCGACGACCGGCCGACGAAGAACCCCGGACAGTTCATGTCCAACCTCATGATCCATGTCCCGGTCGGCTATTCGCAGACCCTGAAGGATCCGAAGGTCAACTGGTTGTATTCGACGGAGCCGGACCCCGGCACCGGCGGCCGCACCCATGTCTGGCCGCGCGGCAAGGTCCTGGGCGGCTCGTCCTCGATCAATGGCCTGCTCTACATCCGCGGCCAGGACGCCGACTATGACAACTGGCGCCAGATGGGCTGCGAGGGTTGGGCCTGGGACGACGTCCTGCCCTACTTCCTGCGCTCGCAGAACCAGGAGCGCGGCGCCGGCGACCTGCATGGCAAGGGCGGGCCGCTGAACGTTTCGGACGTCACCACCACCCACCCGGTGTCCGACGCCGTGGTCGACGCCTGCGAACAGGCCGGCATCCCGCGCCGCGCCGACCTCAACGGCGGCGACCAGGAGGGCGTGAGCTACTACCAGCTGACGGTGAAGAACGGGCAGCGCTGCTCGGCCGCCGTCGCCTATCTGCATCCGGCCATGGGCCGCGCCAACCTGCAGGTGGAGACGAACGCCCTGGCCTCGAAGGTGCTGTTCGAGGGCAAGCGGGCCGTCGGCGTCGAATTCTCCCAGAATGGCGTCAAGCGAATCGCAAAGGCCAAAGCCGAGGTCATCCTCGCGGGCGGAGCGGTAAACTCGCCCCAGCTGCTGCAGCTGTCGGGCGTGGGGCCCGGCGCCCTGCTGCGCGAGCACGGCATCGAGGTCGTGGCCGACCTGCCGGGCGTCGGGGAGAATCTTCAGGACCACTATGTGATGAGCGTCCGCTACCGGCTGAAGCCGGGCGTGGTCTCCGTCAACGAACTGACCCGCGGCCCCCGCTTCATCGGCGAGGCGATGAAGTTCCTGTTCCAGCGCAAGGGCCTGCTGACGCTCTCGGCGGCGCACATCGCGGTGTTCTGCAAGTCGCGGCCCGACCTGGCCCACCCCGACATCCAGTACCACATCCTGCCGGCCACGATGGACGCGGAGAAGCTGGCCAATGAGCAGAAGATGGAGCTGGAAGGCGCGCCCGGCCTGACCATCGCGCCCTGCCAGCTGCGTCCGGAAAGCCGCGGCCACATCCGCATCAAGTCGGCCGATCCGACCACCCATCCGGCCATCTTCGCCAACTACCTTGCCGATCCGCTCGACCAGGAAGTCGCCGTCGCCTCGCTGAAGATCGGTCGCCAGATCGCCGAACAGCCGGCGCTGGCGCCCTACATCGACCACGAGATGAACCCGGGGCCGGACTTCCAGAGCGACGAGATGTTGCTGGCCTACGCCCGCGGCGCCGGGACGACCATCTATCACCCGGTGGGCACCTGCCAGATGGGACATGGCCCGCAGGCGGTGGTCGACCCGCAGCTTCGCGTTCACGGCGTCGAGGGGCTGCGCGTCGTCGACGCCTCGATCATGCCGCGCCTGATCAGCGGCAACACCAACGCGCCGACGATCATGATCGCCGAGAAGGCCTCGGACATGATCCTCGGCAAGGCGGCCGCCTCCGCCCTCGCCGCCTGAACCCCGCCCAAGTCACTCCAGTCGAAGCGACCGCCATGCATCCGTTCCACCACGCCCAGAACAACCCCGACCGCGCCGCCTACATCATGGCCGGCACCGGCGAGACGGTGACCTACAGGCAGCTCGAGGAGCGGTCGAACCAGGGCGCGCATCTTTTCCGCTCCCTTGGCCTGAAGGCCGGCGACGTCATCGCCATCTTCATGGACAACAACCCCCGCTACTTCGAGATCACCTGGGCCGCCCAGCGCTCGGGGCTCTACTACACCTGCATTTCGTCCAAGCTGACGGCCAGCGAGGTCGAGTACATCGTCAAGGACTGCGAGGCGAAGGTGTTCATCACCTCGGCCTCGATGGGGGCCATCGCCGACGAGATGCCGGCGCTTGTCCCGGGCCTGAAGCTCTACATGTGCGGCGGCGCCCGCGGACCCTACGAGAGTTTCGAGACGGCGCGCGACGCCATGCCGACCAGCCGGATCACGGACGAGACCGCCGGGTCGGACATGCTCTACTCCTCGGGCACCACCGGCCGGCCCAAGGGCGTCAAGCCGATGCTGACCGGGGCGGAGATCGACGCGGCCAATCCGCTGTTCATGATGACCCAGGGCCTGTTCGGCTTCACCCCCGACAGCGTCTACATCTCGCCGGCCCCGCTCTATCACGCAGCTCCGCTGCGCTGGTGCATGAGCATCCACAAGCTCGGCGGCACCGTCATCGTCATGGAGCGCTTCGATCCGGAGGCGATGCTGGCCCTGATCGAGAAGTACAGGGTCGACTGCGGCCAGTTCGTCCCGACCCACTTCGTGCGGCTGCTGAAGCTGCCGGAAGAGGTGCGGGCGAAGTACGACGTCTCGTCGCTGCGCTCGGCGGTGCACGCCGCCGCCCCCTGCCCCGTGCCGGTCAAGGAACAGATGATCGCCTGGTGGGGCCCGATCATCCATGAGTACTACGCCGGCACCGAGGGCAACGGCTTCTGCTACATCGGCTCGGCCGATTGGCTGGCGCACAAGGGCTCGGTCGGCAAGGCCGTGCTGGGCGAGCTGCGCATCTGCAACGAGGAGGGCGATCCGCTGCCGCCCCGCCAGGAAGGGCAGGTCTATTTCGAGAACGGTCCGCCCATCAACTACCACAACGACCCGGCCAAGACGGCCGAGAGCTACAACAAGCACGGCTGGACCAGCCTGGGCGACGTGGGCTGGGTGGACGAGGACGGCTTCCTCTACCTGACCGACCGCAAGAGCTTCATGATCATCTCCGGCGGGGTGAACATCTATCCGCAGGAGATCGAGAACCTGCTGATCGGCCACCCGAGGGTCGCCGACGTCGCCGTGGTCGGCGGCCCGGACGAGGAGATGGGCGAGAAGGTCATCGCTGTGATCCAGCCAGCCAACTGGGCCGATGCGGGCGATGACCTGCGCGCCGAGCTGCTGGCCTACGCCAAGGCCAACCTCAGCCATGTGAAGTCCCCGCGCCAGCTGGACTTCATGGAGGAGCTGCCGCGTCACGCGACCGGCAAGCTCTACAAGCGCCTGATCCGCGACGCCTACTGGGGCAAGGCCGACGCCAAGATCGTCTGATGACGAAGATCGTTCGGATCGGCGGCGCCGGCGGGTTCCTGGGGGACTCGTCGGTGGCCGCGCCCCAGCTGCTGCGCGGCGGGAACCTCGACTACATGATCCTCGACTACCTGGCCGAGGCGACGATGAGCTCGCTCGGCCAGCTGCGCGCGGCGCGGCCGGACCAGGGCTACGCCCGCGACTTCACCGACTGGGTCTGGAAGGACAACCTGCGCGAACTCAAGGCGCAGGGGGTGAAGATCGTCACCAACGCCGGCGGCCTGAACCCGCGCGCCTGTCGCGAGCGGATGGAGAAGATCGCCGCCGAGGCGGGCCTCACCTTCAGGATCGCGGTGGTCGAGGGCGACGATCTGGCCGGGCGGCTGGACGACCTCAAGGCCCGCGGCCTGACCGAGATGTTCACCGACGCGCCCTTCCCCGACCCGGGCAAGGTTTTCAGCGCCAACGCCTACTTCGGCGCCACGCCGATCGCCGCCGCCCTGGCCGCCGGGGCGGACATGGTCATCACTGGCCGCGTCGTCGACAGCGCCCTGGCGCTCGGCCCGCTGATGCATGAGTTCGGCTGGACGGCCGAGGACCACGACCTGCTGTCGGCGGGCTCGCTGGCCGGCCACGTCATCGAATGCGGCGCCCAGGCGACCGGCGGCCTGTTCACCGACTGGGAGGACGTCCCCGACTGGGCGCATATCGGCTATCCGATCATCGAGTGCCACGCCGACGGGTCGTTCATCGTCACCAAGCCGGCGGGCACCGGCGGCCTGGTCTCCCCCGCCGCCGTGGCCGAGCAGATTCTCTACGAGGTTGGCGATCCGCAGGGCTACGCCCTGCCGGATGTCGTCTGTGATTTCACCGAGGTGAAGGTCGAGGCCGTCGGCGAACATCGCGTTCGCGTCACGGGCGCCAGGGGCTATCCGCCGTCGGACCGCTACAAGGTCTGCGTGACCTGGGGCGACGGCTTCCGCTTCATCGGGGCCAGTCCGATCGTCGGACGCGACGCCGCCGCCAAGGGCCATCGGCAGTCCGAGGCGATGCTCGAGCGGATCGGCGAGATGCTGCGCGACCGCAACCTGCCGCCACTGCGCGACAGCCGCATCGAGATCCTGGGCGCCGAGGCCAGCTACGGCGCCAACGCCAGCGAGGCGGCGCGGAGCGTGCGCGAGGTCGTCTGCCGCATCGGCGCGGAGCACGAAAGCGCCGAGGCGCTGGGCCTGATGACGCGGGAGTTCGCCTCCCCGACCACCTCGATGAGCGTCGGCACCACCGGCTGGTTCGGCGGCGCGCCGACCATCACCCCGGTGTCGCGGGTGTTCTCGATCCTGCTGCCGAGGCAGGAGGTCGCCGCGACCGTGTCGCTGGGCGACCAGACGCTGACCATCACCCCGGCGTCGCCCGCCCGCGCCTTCGATCCGGCCGAGGTCGTCGCGCCGCCGGTCCCAGCCGACCCCGCGACGGAAGACGACATGGTCGCCGTGCCGTTGATCGACGTCGCCTGGGCCCGCTCCGGGGACAAGGGCGACGCCTTCAACATCGGCGTCATCGCCCGGCGGCCGGAGCTGCTGCCCTGGATCCGCGCCGGCCTCAGCGAGGACCGGGTGAAGGCCTGGTTCGCGCACGAGTTCGAGGGCGCGACCGCCCCGAAGGTGATCCGCTACGAAC
>JBIKTU010000273.1:0-3713 GCA_044347965.1 Caulobacter sp. | reverse complement strand
AGGCCGGGATCCGGGCCAGGCGCTCGGCCGACAGGCCGATACTCTCGGGTTTGGTCATGGTCAGCTCCGCTGGGCGTTGAGGCCCCACTTATCGAACCGGCGGTATGTCGCAACTCAAACTTTACCCTGTCAGTCGCATGCTTCCTGAACGTAAGGGATGAAAATGACGCAGGCGCCCAAAAACGACGCGCCCTCCGAGTTGGACATCGAAGCGGCACGCTGGTTCTTCCAGAACTCGGTGGACGTCTTCGCACTGATCCGGGGCGGTCAGATCGCGCGCATCAATCCGGCCTGGCCGGAGCTGACCGGCTGGTCGATCGAGGAGACCCTGGGCCGTCGGTTCGAGACCTTCGTCCACCCGGAGGATCTGGGCGTCGTCCGCGACATTGTCGGCGCATTGCGGGTTGACGGCCAAGCCCGAGGCGAACACCGGGTCCTGCATCGCGACGGTCATGTCATCTGGGTTCGCGCCCGCGCCAAGAAGGCGCTGGCCGACGCCACGGTGATCGTGCTCGAGGACGTCACCGAGGCCTACAAGCGGCGCGAGGACGCCGACGACGCCTCCCGGGTCAACGAGCTGCTGCGCGAAACCAGCGGCATCATGTTCTGGCGCTTCGATCCCGACGCGGGCCGCTACATCATCGACCCCGACCTTTCGCGGCCGGGCGGAATAGGCATGATCGGAAACCGCACCCTGTCGGTCGAGGAGATGACCGCAGAGGTCCATCCCGATGACAACGCGCGCATGACCCGCGCCTTCTCCCGGTCCATCAGGACCGGCGAGCCGATGATGGTCGAGTACCGGCACGCCGCCGGCGAGGGCCATTGGTCCAGCTTCCGGACCGCCTGGCGCGGCTTGAGACAGGGCCCTTCCGGCGCATGGCAGATTCTCGGCATGACCCAGGACGTCACCGAGGTTGCGGAGGCCCGTGACGCGGCCCTGGCCGCCGCCGAGGCCAAGGCCCAGTTCCTGGCCAACATGAGTCATGAAATCCGGACACCGATGAACGGCGTGCTCGGCGTGCTGCATCTGCTGAAGAGCGAGCCGCTCAGCGATGACGGGCGGCGCCTGCTCGATGAGGCGGTGGGCTGCGGCCACATGCTGGCCGAACTGCTGAACGACGTCATCGACTTCTCCAAGATCGAGGCCGGCCGGCTGGAGCTGTCGCCCGAGCCGGTAGATCCCGCGGCGGTGCTGCGCAGCGTCACCGACCTGCTGCGACCGCAGGCGACCGCCGCCGGACTCTGGCTGCGTATCGATGCCGACGACGACCTCGGCTGGCGCGCTCTTGATCCGGTTCGACTGCGCCAGGTCCTTTTCAACCTGGTCGGAAACGCAGTGAAGTTCACCCGGACCGGCGGCGTCGACGTTCGCCTGGGCGCCTGCTGGCGGGGCGAGGCGCCGGCGCTGCGGTTCGAGGTGACGGACACCGGCGTCGGCATATCGGATGAGGCCCAGGCCTCGCTGTTCCAGCGTTTTCATCAGGCGGACGGATCGACCACGCGCCGCTTCGGCGGATCAGGCCTTGGCCTGGCCATCAGCCAGAGACTGGCCGAGCTGCTCGGCGGCGAGATCACCGTTCGCAGCCTTCCCGGCGTGGGATCGGTATTCACCGTCGAGATCACCGCCCCGCGGGCGCCCGCGCCGAAGGTCGAGGCGAGCGCCGGTGGCGACCTGCTGAGCGGCCTTCGGGTTCTGGTCGTCGAGGACAACCCGACCAACCGCCTGATCGCCGGCCGCCTTCTGGAGCACCTGGGCGCGGAGGTCGAGACGGCGGACGACGGTCGGATGGGCGTCGACGCCGTCGCCCGCGGCTCGTTCGACCTGATCTTCATGGACATCCAGATGCCTGTGATGGACGGGGTGGAGGCCACCCGACTGATCCGCGCCATGCCCCTGCCCGCGTCGGCCACGCCGATCCTGGCCATGACCGCCAACGCCCTTCAGCACCAGACGGAGGCCTACCTCGCCGCCGGCATGAACGGGGTGGTTTCCAAGCCCCTGTCACCCGGCGTGCTGATCGGCCGGATAGCGGCCGTCCTGGGCGACAGCGACGCCGCCGCAGCCTGAGTTCACATACTCAGCCTTCGAACTTATTGCATCCCGACCCGCCACCCCCTTAAATCAGACGAAGGGCGGGCGGGGGTACGATACCCGACCTGCGAAGCGGGGCGCCGAAGAGCGCGGATCGAGGGAGCGACATGGCCTGGGATTTCGAGACCGACGCCGGGTTTCAGGAGACGATCAGCGGGATAGCCATCGTCGGGGAAGCCGCGTGACCTCCTGGCCGGCCATGACCATCGACGCGGCGCATGCGATCCTGACCGCGCCAGGCTCGCGGTTCGAAACCGAAGATCTCGTCATCCGGGGCATCCCGACGACGGTGTGGAAAAACGCCCCGCCGACACTGCGCGACATGGTGACCAACGGCCGGGCGTTTCCCGACCGGGAGTTCATCGTCCACGAGGACGAGCGGGTGACCTTCGAGGCCTTCCACCGGGCTGTCGCGGCCCTGGCCGAACGGCTGGCCGCAGACGGGATCGGCAAGGGCGACCGGGTGGCGCTGATCATGCGCAACCTGCCGGAATGGCCGGTGGCCTTCTTCGCCGCCGTCAGCCTTGGGGCCATCGTCACGCCCCTGAACGCCTGGTGGACAGGGCAGGAACTGCACTACGGCCTGACCGATTCCGGCAGCCGCATCGTCATCACCGACCCGGAACGGCTTGAGCGGATCGCCGAGCATCTGAAGGACTGCCCGGATCTGGAAGGCGTCTACGTCTGCCGCGAGGACGATCCCTACGATGACCCGCGTGTGCGCAGGCTGGAGTCGGTGATCGGCGCCCCCGACAGCTGGGCTCACCTGCCGGACCGACCGCTTCCGACGACGCCGATCGCGCCCGATGACGACGCGACCATCTTCTACACCTCCGGCACCACCGGGAAGCCGAAGGGCGCGCTGGGCACCCACCGGACCATGACCACCAACGTCCTGACGACCGGCGCCGCCCTGGCCCGGCCGTTCCTGCGCCGGGGCGAGACGCCGCCCGCGCCCGATCCGAACGCGCCGCAGCGGGTGACGCTGCTGGTCGTGCCGATGTTCCACGTCACCGGCTGCTCGGCGACCCTGGGCCCTGCCCTCAACAACGGCGGCAAGCTGGTGCTGATGCGCAAGTGGGACCCGCTGGAGGGCATGACGCTGATCGAGCGCGAGCGGGTGACCAACACCGGCGGCGTGCCGACCATCGCCTGGCAGCTGATCGAGCATCCGCAACGCGCCGACTTCGACCTCAGCTCCATCGACGGCATCACCTACGGCGGGGCGCCGTCGGCGCCGGAGCTGGTGCGGCGGATCAAGGAGGTCTGGCCGAAGGCCTCGGCCGGCAATGGCTGGGGCATGACCGAGACCAGCGCCACCTTCACCAACAACAACTCCGACGACTATGTGAACCGGCCCGACAGCTGCGGTCCCGCGCCGGCGGTGGGGCAGTTGAAGATCATGACCGTCGAGGCGCCGCATCGCGAACTGCCCGTCGGCGAGGTCGGCGAACTGTGGGCCAGGGGGCCGATGGTGGTGAAGGGCTACTGGAACAAGCCGGAGGCCACGGCCCAGACCTTCATCGACGGCTGGGTGAAGACCGGCGATCTGGCGCGCCTGGATGAGGACGGCTTCTGCTTCATCATCGACCGGGCCAAGGACATGCTGATCCGGGGT
>JBIKTU010000272.1:0-3719 GCA_044347965.1 Caulobacter sp. | reverse complement strand
CAGCGCCGCATGCAGCCCGGCCAGGCTGTCGCCGACCGAGATCCCGGCGCGGGCGGGCGCGCGGTCAGGCTCGCCGGTGATGTAGCGCAGGCCGCCCATGGCCTCGCCGATCAGGGCGTAGCCGGCCCGCGACGAATAGGGTCCCGTCTGGCCGAAGCCTGACACCCGCGCCATCACAAGGCCGGGGTTGTCGGCCGAGAGGCGCTCGTAGCCGAGGCCCCATTTCTCCAGGGCGCCGGGCCGGAAGTTCTCGACGAGGACATCGGCGCCGCCGATCAGACGACGGGCGATGTCCTGACCCTCGGCGGTTCGCAGATCCAGCGTCACCGAGCGCTTGTTGCGCCCGATCACCGGCCACCAGGGCGAGTGGCCCTTGGGAAGGGAGCGGCCCCACTGGCGCATGGGGTCGCCGGCCTTCGGATCCTCGATCTTGATCACGGTGGCGCCGAAGTCGCCGAGGATCTGGCCGCAGAACGGCCCGGCGATCAGGGTCCCCATCTCGATGACCGTCAGGCCGTCGAGCGGACCCGGCTTCGTCGTGGTCGCCTCGGAACTCATCACGCCTCCCCTCGCCCGACCGGGCCTGCCGTCGGCTTGGCGGCGGCGGCGAGGTCTGTCAACGGGCCGCGTGGGTCGGGGGCGTCAGCTCCCGGCCTTGGCGACGTTGTCGTCCGAGTTGCGGTCGATCAGGTAGTTGTAGGGATCGACCCCGGCGTAGCGCGGTTCCCTGTCGACCGTGAAGGTCAGGGTCTGGGTCCCCGACCGGATCGGCCGCTTGACCATGGTGACCACGTCCTTGCTGGTGAAGGCCTTGTCGCCCGGCATGGCCGTGAACAGCCCGACGTCGAGCACCTCATCGAGCGGCGCCTCCGTCTCCTTGCCCTTGCCGTCGGCGTAGAGCTTGCGGGCCTTGACGGTCAGGGTGACGTCGAACCGGCCGTCCGTCCGCTTCTTCACCGCCACCGACCGGGTCTGGATATCGTAGAGGGTGATCTTCTGGAACAGGTCGGTGATCAGGTCCTGCTTGTCGGCAGGGGCCTCGGCGCGCAGCGCGCTGATCAGATCGAGCGAGGTCGGATAGGGCGCGCCGGTGAAGGCGTGGATGCGCAGGATCCGCTGCAGCGCGCGGTTCACCGCAGCCTCGCCGATCTCCCGCTGCAGCCGGTACATGACCAGCGAGCCCTTGCGGTAGTGGATGTAGCCCTGGTCCTCGACGCGGTAGAGCGGCAGTTCCTCGATGACCTCGCCGCCCCGGGCCCGCAGGTAGCTGTCGAGCTCGAATTTCAGGAACTTGCGGATCTGGTCCTCGCCGTACATCCGCTTCATGACCATCAGCGCCGAGTACTGGGCCAGGGTCTCCGACAGCGCGGTCGAACCCTGCTGGTCGGCGCCGATCACCTGGTGCGCCCACCACTGGTGCCCGATTTCGTGGGCGCCGATGTAGGTGACCATGTCGATCTTGGACGGGTCCCGGTAGTCGGCGATGAAGCCGAGATTCTCCGACCAGGGCATGGTGTTGGCGAAGGCCTGGGCGAAGTCCTCGTAGGCCGGGAACTCCAGGAAGCGCAGCTGGCGGAACTGGTAGGGGCTGAAGTTGGCCTGGAAGTAGTCGAGCGAGGCCTTGGCGCCGGTCTTCATCCGCTCGACGTTCCAGGGGTGGCGCGGGTCGTAATAGACCGCGATGTCGATGCCCTTGTAGGTCTCGCGCGAGACCTCGTAGCGGGCCGACTGCACCGAGAAGAAGGGCATGACCGGCGACTCGGTCACGAACCGCGCCGTACGGCGCCCGTCGCGGGTGACGTCCGAGACCTTGTAGCCCGGCGCGATCGGCGTCTGGTCCGCGACCGTGCTGATGGTGATGTCGGCGGTCACGAAGTCGGCGTCGTGGCGCAGGTAGTTGAACTGGCGTGAGGGGGCGTCGCCCAGCTTTGGCATGCGCTGCTCGACCGGCAGACCGTATTTGCGGCGCTTGGCGCGGTCCTGCAGAAGGCCGATGCGCTCCATGCCCAGCAGCGGCGCGAACTCGCCGTTGTTGACGAAGGTGCCGTTGGGAACGACGCGGGTCTCGTTGCCGCTGTTGCGGAAGCCGCGCTGGGCCCGTTCGGTGGTGAAGCTGATCGTGCGCCGTTCGCCGGGCAGCATCGGCGTGTCGAGCGCGAAGATCCGGTAGTTGAAGCGGTCATAGGTGCGAATCGACCGTCCGCCCTGGATGTTCAGCGCGCTGACCTTCAGGTCGCGGTCGAACAGGACGTGGATTTCCTTGAGCGGCTGGTTGGTGCGGTTCTCCACGACGTAGGAGCCAAAGGTCGAAAGGCGCGGCTCGTCCGGATAGATGTCCACCTGCAAGGCCATCGACACGACCTTGGGACGCGGCGTGTCGACGTACTTGATCAACTCGCGCTCGAAGTCGGCCTGCCACTTCTCGTCGTCGATGTTGGTGCGATAGGTGTTGAGGACGTTGGTGTTGTAGAAGATGAATCCGCCGGCTCCGACGAAAACCACCGCCGCCGCCGCGAAGGTGAGGCCGGCCTTGCCGGTCAGCCGTCGGGGCAGCCGGCGCAGGCGCGGCCAAAGCCGGCTCTCGGTTCCGCGCCGCCAGAGGGCGTAGCCCAGCACCAGCAGAATGACGGCGAAGGCGCTCCAGTAGAGCCGGAACCACCAGGCCCCGATCCAGAATTTGCCCATGCCGTTCATGTCGGACAGCGGCACGCCCGGCGAGCCGCCGTAGTTGTAGAGGTTGTGCTGGAAGCCGAGCGTCACGAAGGTGATCGTGGTGACCAGGTACAGGACCATCAGGCCCCACCCGACGAACTTGTGCGGCGATAGCACCTGCAGGAAGACCGCCAGGACCGCGACCATGATGTAGTCGACGCTCTGCGGCAGCACGTACCAGAGCAGGTACTCCGGAATCTGGAACTCGAAGAACCCCTTGAAGGCCTGGATGGCGATGGCCGCCAGGACGCTGACCAGAAGGGTCGAGATCAGGACCAACGAGATCGCCAGCACCTTGGGCGCGATGAAGGCCCAATCCGGAACGGGCGTGGAATCGATGATCTCGTGCGTCTTCTTCTCGCGCTCGCGCCAGACCAGTTCACCGGCGTAGTAGATGGAGATGATGATCGGGATCAGGCTGAACGTACCGGCCAGGGCCGGAATCAGCGCCCGGGTCACCGGGTAGATCTGACCGCCATAGCCCGCAGCGTCGGTCGTGAACCAGAGTGCACCTATGGAGTTGAACAGACCCATTGCCAGCAGCACGAGATAGGCTGGACTGCCGAACACCTGTCCCATGTCCAGGCGCGTGCGCGCCAGAAGCTGGGACCATCCGGCGGCGGCGTCGAACCTGGCCTTGGGCAGGGCGGTAAGGGCCGGCGGCGGCGCATCGGCGGAGGCCGCGGCGGCGAGTCTGGCCTTGCCAGCCAGCTTTCCGGAATGAGCGGGCGATTGGAACCGGAACAGGGCGAGCGGCAGGGCGAGGAAGACGGCGCCAAGGCCGACGACCACGACACGGTTCCAGAGGAGCAACCCTTCCAGGGGCGGCAGCCCGGCGTTGCGTTCGGCCACCGTCCAGTACTTGGTGGCTAGGCCGTAGGCTCCGAAGCCGAAGGGCTCCCAGAGGGCGACGAGTTTCTCCCACTCCGGCCTTTCCAAAGCGATGGTGGCGACGGTCCAGAGGATCAGCAAGGCGACCACGCCGACATAGGTCCACATCAGCGACC
>JBIKTU010000270.1:0-3740 GCA_044347965.1 Caulobacter sp. | reverse complement strand
CACCACCCGGGCGCCGACCGAGGCGGAGCTGTTCGCCGAAGGACCGCACGTCGCCACGCGCGGCTACGAGGTCGGTGATCCCGATCTCGACGCCGAGATCGCCACCTCGCTGGAAGGGACGATCCACTATGGCGACGGCCGTCTCGAGGCCGACCTCCACCTGTTCGTCGTCGACTACGAAGGCTTCATCGACCTGAGCCCGACCGGCGCGGTGGAGGATGACCTGGACGTCTTTGCCTATGTCCAGACCGACGCCCGCTTCCATGGCTTCGAGGCCGAGGCCAGCTTCCGCATCTGGCAACAGGGCGAGCGCAGCCTGTCTCTGGACCTGGGGGCCGACTACGTCCGCGCGTCCAGCGACCTGGGCCCGCCCTCGCGGATCCCGCCCTGGGCGGTCAGCAGCAAACTGGTCTGGCAGGGCGCGGACCTGGGCGGCTGGGTCGAGCTGCGCCGCGTGGCCGGCCAGGACCGGGTCTCGGACTTCGAACTGCCGACCGACAGCTATACCCTGCTGAACGCCGGTGCGACCTGGGCGCCGCCGGCCCTGCAGGGCGTCAAGCTGTTCGTCGAGGGCCGCAATCTGGGCGACGAGGAAATCCGCGAACACGCCTCGTTCCTGAAGGACATCGCCCCCCAGCCGGGTCGCGGCCTCCGCGCCGGCTTCAGCTGGCGGTTCTAGAAGCGGGGACATGGACTTCAGTCCGTGTCCCCTGCCGCTTGGAGCCGATGGGGACACGCACTGAAGTGCATGTCCCCGGTCCGACTACCCCAGCACGGTCTTGCCGTTCTTCACCACGGTGACGCCGCGCTCCTTCACGCGGGCCTCGAAGGAGACGACGTCGCCGTCCTTCCACAGATCGACGCTGATCGTCTCGCCCGGGAAGACCGGGCTGGAGAACCGCACCTGGTGGCTTTTGATCCGCGAGGGGTCGAAGTCGGCATAGGCCTGAAGCACGGCGCGGCAGGTGATGCCGTAGGTGCACAGGCCATGCAGGATCGGGCGCGGGAAGCCGGCCGCCTTGGCGATGCCGGGATCGGAGTGCAGCGGATTGCGGTCGCCGCTCAGGCGGTAGATCAGCGCCTGGTCGGGCTTGGTCGGGATGTCCACGGTCAGGTCAGGCGCGCGGGTGGGGACCTCGTGGGCTTCCGGCGCGCCGTCGGCGGGTCCGCCGAAGTTGCCGTCGCCGCGGGCGAAGGTCGAGCCGGTGAGGGTGGCGATCTTCTCGCCGGTCTTCGCGTCCTTCAGCACGGTCTCGTTGTAGATCACCGCGCCCTTGTCGCCCTTGTCATAGGCGCCGATGATGCGGCCCTCGGCGGTGATCGACGCCTCGGTCGGGAAGGTCTTGTGGAACTCGACCTTCTGCTCGCCATGGACGACCAGCAGGAAGTTGATGCCCATCTTGCCGACGCTCGGGCCCGCGCCCCAGGCGACCGTCGTTGCCATGGTCGGCACGGCCTTCAGGCCGCTCTCGTAGACAAAGGGCAGCTCCCTCAGGTCCATCGGGTCGTTCCCGAGGCCGATGCCCAGGGCGTAGAGCATGGTCTCCTTCTCGGTCCAGGCGAACGCCTGGGGTTCGCTGGTCAGCGACAGGATTTCTGGGTAGGCGATGGGCATCGGCGTCGTCCCGCGGTTAGGGTTTATATTCTTGCTCCGATTGAACCCGCTTCTACCCGGCAAGCGCAAGACGGGTGGTTGCATTGCCGCGTTCCACCGGATCGGCTAGAAGCGCCGCCTCGACCTTCCTGCGCGGCCGGACGTCGTCCGCGCGCCTCCTCAAGAGACTAGAATGGCCACCGAACAAGTTGCACCCGCTGCCGTGACCGGCCAGCTTCAGTTCTACACGACGCCCGAGCCGCTCAGCCGCGACGCGCATGGCGGCCTTGCCGTCCAGCAGCTGGAGCGTCCGTTCGGGTTCGCCGAAAAGGGCCATGTCGTGCCCCTGACCGTCGCCGAGTTCGGCTTCGCCGCGGTCAGCTACCCGATCATCTTCGGCGGCGCGAGCTACATGCCGCTGGCGGTGATGGGCATCAACGGCGGCGAGAACATGTTCGTGAAGGACGGCAGCTACACCGTCGGCTCCTACGTTCCGGCCTACACCCGCCGCTTCCCGTTCGTGCTGGCGGCCGACGACGCCCAGAGCCGTCTGGTCGTCTGCATCGAGCGCAACGCCGAAATCTTCTGCGACAAGAGCAAGGCCGGCAGCCTGCCGCTGTTCACCCCGACCGGCGAGCCGTCGGAGTACACGGCCAACGCCATCAAGTTCTGCGAGGACTTCGAGACCGAGCGTCGCCGCACCGAAGCCTTCGTGGCCGTGCTGACCGAGCTGGACCTGTTCCATACCCGTGAGGCGATCTACCAGCAGCCGAACCCCGACGGCACCTTCACCCCGGTGAAGATGGCCGAGTACTTCGCGGTCTCGGAAGAGAAGCTGAACGCCCTGCCGGCCGAAAAGCTGGTCGAGCTGCGTGACAGCGGCGCGCTGGAGAAGATCTACAACCACATGACCTCGCTGGTCGGCTGGGACCGCCTGATCGCCATCGCCACCGAGCAGGCGATGCTGCGCCAGGCCCAGGCCGCCAACGCCTAGGGCGCTCCGGCATTCTGATCGATCAAGGGCCCCGCCGACGCCGGCGGGGCCCTTTTTCGTTGTTCCTGGCGATCATCACTCCACAACCCGTCGTCCTCGGGCTTGTCCCGAGGGCCCCTGTTCCGGTTCGCATGTGCGCCGGTGATCGCACACTCACGTGGAGGCTGAACGAGAGGTCCTCGCCAGGAGGGCGAGGATGACGAGCCCTTGTTGCGCTTGGCGCCAGGACCTCAGCGCGCGAAGACGCTCCGGGTCAGGCAGGAGAACACCAGCCGGCCGGCCTCGTCGAGCAGGTCGTGCTGGGCGATGACGATGCCCTTGTCGTCGCCCACCGGGTCCTTGCCCATGACGGTCATCCGCCCCCGCAGCAGTTCGCCGGACGGCGGATTGCGCGCCCAGCGCAGGGCGTCGACGCCCAGCCGCTTGGTCATCGGCCAGCTTGCGCTGGCCTGCTCGTCCAGCCGCGACCAGATGGCGAACAGCATGGCGTCGGGCGCCCCGCCGTCGGTGTCCCAGCCGGGCGCGAAGGCGCGGGCGAAGCTCTCCAGGGCGGCGGGGTCGACGACGGCGGCGCCGAGGTTGACCACCATGCCGACCTGGATCTCGTCAAAGCTTGCGGGCAAGGCTCAGGGCTCCGGTGAAATGCGAACCAGCAGCTTGCCGTCATGCGCGCCGGTGAACAGCAGTTTCACGGCTTCGGCGGCGTTTTCCAGCCCGTCGACCACATGCGCCTTCCATTTGAGCTGTCCGCTCATCACCGCCGGCGCCAGTTCGGCGATCGCCTCCATGGCGCGCGGGATGAAGTCGATGACGATGAAGCCCCGGATGGTCAGCCGGTGCATCAGGATGCGGCCGAAGTCGGTCGGGCCTGCGGCGACGCCTTCGCTGTTGTAACCGCTGATCATGCCGCACAGCGGCACGCGGCCGAAGTTGTTCATCCGGCTGATCACCGCGTCCATGATCTCGCCGCCGACATTCTCGAAGTTCACGTCGATACCGTTCGGGCACAGCCGGTCCAACGCTGCGCCGACGTCCTCGTTCTTGTAGTCGATGGCCCCGTCGAACCCGAGCTCACCGGTCAGCCAGGCGCACTTCTGCGGACCGCCGGCGATGCCGATGACCCGCGCGCCGCGCATCTTCGCCAGCTGCCCG
>JBIKTU010000271.1:0-3740 GCA_044347965.1 Caulobacter sp. | reverse complement strand
ACCGACGCCCCTGCGAAAAACATGAAGGAGGCCCCGGCCAGGGCAAGCACTGTGCGCATGTCTATGTCTCCGGATAACGGCAGTTTTCGAACTGCCCCGGGGCGCCGTCAAGCCCTACTCCGCCCGGTTGCCCTTCATCAGGCGGGCCTTGTCGCGCTGCCAGTCGCGCTCGGCGGTGGCCTCGCGCTTGTCGTGGGTCTTCTTGCCCTTGGCCAGGCCGATCTCGAGCTTGGCGATGCCCTTTTCGTTCCAGTAGAGCTTGAGCGGGATGATGGTCCGCCCCTCGCGCTGAACCGCGCCGATCAGCTTGCCGATCTCCTTGCGATGCAGCAGCAGCTTCCGGTGGCGGCGGGGCTCGTGGTTGAAGCGGTTGCCGCCGCTGTAGGGCGGGATGTCGGCGTTGACCAGGATGATGGCCTCGCCTTCGACCGCCGCGTAGGACTCGGCGATGTTGGCCCGGCCGTTGCGCAGGCTCTTCACCTCGGTGCCGGTCAGCATGATGCCGGCCTCGACCACATCCTCGATGAAGTAGTCGTAGCGGGCCCGTCTATTCTCGGCGATCAGCTTGCCGACCTGGCCCACCTAGATCACCCCGGCTTCGCGCATGGCCTCGAGGATCGCGGGCTTCACCGCCTCGGCGCAGGGTGAGATCGGCAGGCGGACTTCGTCCGAGCACAGGCCCAGCTGCGCCATGGCGAACTTGGTCGGCGCCGGCGAGGCGTCGAGGAACAGCGCCTTGTGCAGTCGGATGAGCCGGTCCTGCAGGTAGAGGGCGGTATCCCAGTCGCGGGCCAGGGTGGCGTTGTAGAAGGCCGCCACCGACTCCGGCGCGACGTTGGACGTGACGCTGATGCAGCCGACGCCGCCATGGGCGATGTAGCCGAGGCCCGTGGGATCGTCGCCCGACAGCAGCACCCACTCCGGCCCGCAGGTCAGGCGCTGGATGCTGATGCGGGTCAGGTCGCCGGTGGCGTCCTTGATCCCGACGATGTTGGGCAGGGTCGACAGCCGCTCCAGCGTTTCGTTGGAGATGTCGGCGACCGTGCGGCCGGGTACGTTGTAGGTGATGACCGGAATCTGCACGGCGTCATTGATCGCCGCGTAGTGCCGGTACAGCCCATCCTGGCTGGGACGGTTGTAATAGGGCGCGACGACCAGCACCGCATCGGCGCCGACGGCCTTGGCGTGGCGCGCCAGGTCGATAGCCTCGCTGGTGGCGTTGGAGCCGGCGCCGGCGATCACCGGCACCCGCCCGCGCGCGGTCTGTACGCACAATTCGACCACACGCCTGTGTTCATCATGACTGAGCGTCGAGGTCTCGCCGGTGGTTCCGGCGGGAACCAGACCATGAATACCGGCCGCGATCTGCCGCTCGATGAGGGCCACGAAGGCGGCCTCGTCGACGGCGCCATCGCGAAAGGGCGTGATGAGGGCGGTGATGGCGCCCCGGAACGGAAGTTGGACCATGACTTGCAAAATGCCGTGAGGTCGCCGCTTTGGATTGCGGCAGTGTGTCGGGCGCGGACAATATGTCCGCCGGTGCAGGCTCCGCAATGGCCCGCAAGCGGATGAATGGACGAGGAGACGAAGGTTTGACGGCCACTGGACGGAAAATGCTGATCGGCGCCGGTATCGCCGCGATTCTCGGAAGCGCCGCGGTGGCGCAGGTTTCCGCAAGCGCGCCGCAACTGGTCTCCACGCCCCAGCCCGCCTACCGCCAGCCGCTGTCGGACGCCGACGCCGCCAGTCTGCGCAACGCGCTGACCGGGACATCGGCCGCGTCGATTCGCGCGGCCATGGCCTCGATCCAGGATCCCGTCGCCCGCAAGATCGCGCTTTGGGCCCTCGCCGACCGGGCGCCGGAATCGATGAGTTTCTTCGAGGCTGACGCCGCCCGGCGCGATCTGAACGGCTGGCCGCGCGCCGCCAAGCGCCAGGTCACCGCCGAAAAGCTGCTGGAAACGTCGGGCATGGCGCCGGACCGAATCATCGCCTGGTTCGGCGGCTCAGAGCCCCAGACAGCCGAGGGGGCCATGGCCCTGGCCTCCGCCCTGCGCGCCTCGAAGCGCGAACTCGACGCCCGCGACCTGATCAAGGCCTGGTGGCGCGAGAAGATGTTCGACGCCGACCCGCAGCGCACCATGCGCGCCCGCTTCGGACACTTCCTGACCGATGAGGATCACATTCGCCGCGCCGACGTGCTGCTGTACGGTCCGCAGGGGCCGGCGGCGAAAGAGCATGTCGGCACCCTGAGCGGGTCCTACAAGCTGGTGGCGGAGGCCAGGCTGGCCTATCGCGCCGGATCGTCCACCGCCAACGACATGGTCGCGATGATGGACCATGCCCAGCGGCAGGATCCGGGCCTGGTCTACGAGCAGGTGTCCTACTTCCGGCGGCGCGGCATGGACAGCGAGCTTCGCGCCCTGGCCCGCGGCCTGAAGGCCGCCCCGACGAGCGAACTGGGCGCCCGCACCTGGACCGCCGACCGCAAGCGGATCACCGTCGACGCGTTGCAGGCCCGCGACTACGCCGCCGCCTATGGCGCCTCGGCCAATACCGGCGCGACCATCGGGCCGGACGCGGCGGAGGCCGAGTTCTATGCCGGCTGGATCGCGCTTTCGAAGCTGCGCAACCCGCAGGCGGCGGCCGGTCACTTCGCGAAACTGGCGGCGGCCGGCACCTCGCCGATCACCCAGGGCCGGGCGCTCTACTGGCAGGGCCGCGCGGCCGAGGCGCTGGGAGACCAGGCGGGAGCCCTGGCCTACTACCAGCGTGGCGGGCAGCACATCACGACCTTCTACGGCCAGTTGGCCGCTGAAAAGGCCGGACAGAAGGAGCTGGTGCTGGGCAAGGACCCGGTCATCACCCCGGCTGATCGCGCCCGCTTCGAGGGGCGCGAGCTGGTGCAGGCCGCCCGCACCCTGATCGAAACCGGCAACCGCGACACCTTCAAGGTCTTCGTGCTGCACATCGACGACACCCTGCCGACGGCGGCCGAGATCGCGTTGCTGGTCGACCTGGTCCGCGGCTACCAGGACCAGGACACCGCCATGCGGGCCGTCCGCACGGCGGCCCAGCGGGGCATGCATCTGCCCGAGCGAGGCTATCCGATCCTGCGCCTGCCCTACGTCGATGGCGCGGCCGAACCCGCCTTCGTGCACAGCATCTCGCGTCAGGAGAGCAACTTCGATCCCCGGGCCCAGTCCGGCGTCGGGGCGCGGGGCATGATGCAGCTGATGCCCGCCACCGGCGCCAGCGTCGCCCGCAAGATCGGCGAGCCCTGGTCGCTGGAGCGCTTGTTCGACCCGGAGTTCAACATGCGCCTGGGCGCGCGCTACCTGGGCGACATGATCAGCACCTTCAACGGCTCCTACATCATGGCCTCGGCGGCCTACAACGCCGGGCCGGGACGGCCGGCCAAGTGGGTGGGCGACTGCGGCGACCCGCGCGGCGGCGGAACCGATCCGCTCGACTTCATCGAGTGCATTCCATTCTCGGAAACCCGCAACTACGTGATGCGCACAACCGAGACGATGATGGTCTACCGCGCCCGGCTGAACGGCGGCTCGACCCCGCTCAGCCTGTCGTCGGACATCCGGCGGGGGTCCTGGACTCCGCTGACGGCGCCCGCCGACCCGCGGGCCGCCTACCTGCCCGGCGGCGGCTAGCCGGCCCGTCGGGCGGCCAGCACCAGCTCGCCCTCGACCTCGACCAGCGCGCCGTCCAGCGCGAAGGCCTCG
>JBIKTU010000269.1:0-3742 GCA_044347965.1 Caulobacter sp. | reverse complement strand
CCCCAAGGCGAAGATGCGCGCCGGCCAGATCTTCCGCTGGGTGCATTTCCGGGGCGTCACCGACTTCGAACAGATGACCGACGTCGCCAAGGAGACCCGCGCCGCCCTGGCCGGGGCCTTCGTGCTGACCCGGCCCGAGATCGTCGAACGCCAGGTGTCGAAGGACGGGACCCGCAAGTACCTGATCCGTGTCGCCCCCGGCATCGAGGTGGAGGCCGTCTACATTCCCGATGTCGGACGGGTCGGCGCCCTTTGCGTCTCCAGCCAGGTCGGCTGCACGCTCAACTGCACCTTCTGCCACACCGGCACCCAGGCCCTGGTCCGCAACCTGACCGCCGCCGAGATCGTCGCCCAGGTCCAGGTGGCCAAGGACGACCTCGAGGAATGGGCCGTCGACGGCGAGGACCGCAAGCTCTCGAACATCGTCTTCATGGGCATGGGCGAGCCGCTGTACAATCTGGACGCCGTCGCCGACGCCATCGAGATCATCAGCGACAACGAGGGGATCGCCATCTCCCGTCGGCGGATCACCGTCTCGACCAGCGGCGTGGTTCCCCAGCTGCAGGCTCTCGGCGAACGCACCCAGGCCATGCTGGCCATCAGCCTGCACGCCACCAACGACGACCTGCGCGATGTGCTGGTGCCGCTCAACAAGAAGTACGACATCGCCACGCTGATGGAGGGGATCCGAAACTACCCCGGCATCAGCAACGCCCGGCGCGTGACCTTCGAGTATGTGATGCTCAAGGGCGTCAACGACAGCCTGGACGAGGCCCGGGCGCTGGTCCAGCTGCTCAAGGGCATCCCGGCCAAGATCAACCTGATCCCGTTCAACCCCTGGCCGGGCACGCAGTACGAATGCTCCGACTGGGCGACGATCGAGCGTTTCGCGGCCATCCTCAACCGCGCCGGCTACTCCAGCCCGATCCGCACGCCGCGCGGCCGCGACATCCTCGCCGCCTGCGGCCAGCTGAAGAGCGAGAGCGAGAAGGTTCGCGCCTCGGTGCGACGTCGCGACGCTGCGGCGCTCGCCTCAAGCTAGAAGCTTGCACGGGCGGGGGCAGGCCGTGCTAACCGTTGCCGACGTCTCCCCTGTCGGAAGTCTCCATGCCGCCGCAGCTGCAGTCCCCCGAAATCCAGGCCTTCGCCACCGGCATTCCGGTCGCGCTCGGTGACGCCGGGATCACCCTTCTCATCCTGGTCATCGGCGCGGCGATCTACGCCCTGCTGACGCCGCACCGCGAGATCTCGCTGATCCGCGACGGCAACACCGCCGCCGCCCTGTCGCTGGGCGGCGTGCTGGTCGGTCTGGCCATTCCGCTGGCCGCCTCGCTCAGCGCCTCCAACTCCAAGCTCGAGATCGCCATCTGGGGGGTGATGATCATCTCCGTCCAGCTGCTGGTCTTCCGGATCATCGACCTGATCCTGCACGGCCTGCCGCAGAGGATCCAGGAGGGCGAGATGTCCGCCGCGACCCTGCTGGTCGGGGCCAAGGTCGGCAGCGCCCTGATCCTCGCCGCCGCCATGCGCTAGGGGCGGCCCCGCCGTGCATTTCCCTCGCCTTCCCGACTGGCTGGTCTACACGGCCATCGTCGCGGCGCTGCTGATCGCCGCGGTCAGCCGGCGCGAGCGGGCTGACGCCCCGGCGCCGCCGCCGCCGGTGCCGGGCGAGGAGGGCGTGCCGCTGGGACCGTCGTCGCCGTTCGACCCGTCGGTCGTGGTCGAGGTGCCCGGCAAGAAGGCGCCCGGATCGGGCACGGCCTTCTCGGTCTCCGACACCGGCGTCTGGCTGACGGCCCGCCATGTCGTCGACGGCTGTCGCCAGACCGCCCTCGTCGTGGCCGAGGGTCGCGGCGTGGCGGCCATGGTCCAGGTTGATCCCAGCGGCGAGGCGGCGGTCCTGACCACCGACGGCGGGGCGCCGGCCCTGCCGCTCATGCTGGACGACAGCCGGCTCAAGCGTGGCGACCTCGGCTACCATGCCGGCTTTCCGCAGGGTCGCCCGGGCGAGGCGGTCTCCCGTCTGCTCGGCCGGGAGAACCTGGTGGTGCGCGGCCGCGGGGCTCGCACCGAACCTGTGCTGGTCTGGGCCGAGGTCGGCCGCACCGACAACCTGAAGGGGACGCTGGCCGGCCTTTCGGGCGCTCCGGCGCTGGATTCCGCCGGTCGCGTGATCGGCGTCACCGTCGCCGAGGCCCCGCGCCGCGGCCGCATCTACACCACCTCTTCGGCCACCATGGATCGGGCCCTGTCCTACTCGCGTCGCCGCCCGGCGACCTTCGCCGTCGGCGAGCCGGTCAATGTCGAGAACTACGGCCGCGTCGCCGACGGCCTGCGCCGCGACCTGCGGGTCGCCCAGGTGGTCTGCCTGGGGGGTTAGGCGGCGGCGGGATTGTCCTCGTCGGCCGGCTTCGGCAGGTCCCCCTGGCGGGCGGCGACCATGAAGCTCAACGCGATCGAGAAGACGCCGATCGCCGTCGAGTACAGGTAGAAGACCATGTAGCCTGTCCCCAGGGCCGCCGCCGTGACCTGCGACTTCTCCATCGCCGTGGCGTAGCTTTCGGGCGGCACGCGGTCGAACAGGCCCTTCAGCGCTGATATCGGGCCGCCGGCGTCGGCCGCGCGCGCCGTCGATTCGACGATGCGGCCGGACTGGCTGGCCAGCAGCTTTCCGGGCAGGGCGTAGAGCGATGAGAAGAGGGCGTACTGTGTCGCGGTGAACCCGACCGTCGTCAGGCTCGACATGTAGGCGATCAGGCAGGTGCCGGCGATGCCGCCCGCGACATTGTCCATGGCGATGGCGACCAGCAGGGCGAACAGGCTGTGGCCCTGCGTCGCCAGCCAGGCGAAGGAGAGGTTGCTCAAGGTTCCGACGAAGGCGCCGATGATCAGCGCCCGCATCAGGCCGAGCCGGATGACCGCCAGCCCGCCAAGGGCGACGCCGATGACCGACATCACCACCCCGAACACCTTTCGGACCTCGGCGATCTCCAGCTTGCTGAACCCGAGATCGACGTAGAAGGCCCCGTTGATGTTCAGCACGAAGTCCGAGACGCGGTAGAGGCAGATCAGCGCCAGGATCAGGCCCGCGATCTTTCCGTACCGGGTGAAGAAGTCGGTCAGCGGCTGCCCCAGCGCGCCCGACAGATAGGCGCCGGGCCGGGTCTGCACCCCCGGGATCCTGCGCGCCGCCAGCGCGATGATCCCGAAGCCGGCGATGACCGAGAGCAGCTGGAACCAGATCCTGTTGTCCGAGGCCCAGGCCGTCGTCAGGGTCTCGCCGAGCGCGCCCGCGCCCAGACCCGTCAGAATGTCGGCCAGGAACGTGACGCTGGCCGCCAGGCCGGAGCCGACCAGCAGGCCGCCGGAGACGAGGACGACGAGCCGCACCGTCCACTCGACCGCCTCGGCCGCCGGGCGTCGCGGGGTGTCGCCGACATCGATGGGCCGGACGCTGTGCGCCGCTTCACGCGGCGCGGCGAAGACGGCGGCGACGCCGACCAGCATCAGGGCGGCCATCGCGGCATAGGACAGGTTCCAGCTGTAGGCCTCCGCAAGGATCAGCGGAACCGCCCCGGCCACGATCATCGCGATGCGATAGCCCCACTGATAGGCGGCGGCCATCGGCCCCTGCCGCGCATCATCGGCCGCCTCGATCCGCCAGGCGTCGATGACGATGTCCTGGTTGGCCGAGGCGAAGCCGACCATGACCGCGAACAGCGCCATCAGGCCCAGGTTGGTG
>JBIKTU010000268.1:0-3775 GCA_044347965.1 Caulobacter sp. | reverse complement strand
CATCACGTCGCGGGCGTCGAAGGCGCGCGGGTCGCCCGACGGCTTGGACCCCTTGCCGAGCAGGATCTCGGCCGAGGCCTCGAACCGCTCGACCGTGCGCACGTCCATGCGGTCGGCCCAGAACGGATCATCGTACCAGGGATCCCAGCGCCGCCAGCCCCAGGCCGCGCCGTAGAAGCGCCAGGACGGACGCCAGTAGCCATAGGGTCCGAAGGGCGACGGCGACGGATCGACATAGGTCCGCGCCTTGCGGTCGGTGCTGCGGTCGGCCAGGGCGAACCAGTCGTAACCCTCGCCGACGGTGATCTCGGCGGCGCGGTAAAGCAGGTAGCGCTCGACCGTGTCGCGGGAGGTCAGGCTGTTGCCCGCGAAGGTCACCCGGAAGCGATCCGTTTCCAGCCGCGAGTCGGAAAAGCCGCCGGATACAGACTGGCCCGGCACATTGGGCTGATAGGGCGTGGCGGTGGCGCAGGCGGTCAGGGCCATGGTCGCGACCAGCAACCCCGCCATGGCGATGGCTTTCATTCTCATGGTTGTCACTCCAGCGCGGGGCCGGCGGCGCCGTCGGCCCCTGTTTCGTCCCTCAGACCCAAACACATGGCGCCGGGCGGCGGTTGCGCCAAGGGCCGGAGCATGATGCGGGCCGACGGAACCGCCCGATCGTTGAATGGCGCCCTAGCGGCGCGTCAGGATCAGCGCCGCCGCGGCGAGCAGCAGCACCCCGACCAGCAGCGCGAATCCGCGCCGGAAGGCCGGCTCGTTCATCCGCGCCGACAGGGCCGCGCCGCCGAGGCCATAGGCGCTCATGGCGATGACGTCGAAGCCGATCGTGGCGGCGGCGAACAGCAGCAGCTGGGGAATGATCGGCCGGCCAGGGTCGATGAAGGGCGGCAGGACGGCGGTGAAGAACAGCAGCGCCTTGGGGTTGGCGATCTGCACGGAGAAACCGTCGAGGAAGGCCGCACGGGCCCGCTGGACGGTCGGCGCCGAGGCGAGTCCGGCCGTCCGGTCCCGCAGGCCGGACCAGAGCGAGCGGACGCCCAGCCAGGCCACATACAGGCCGCCGGCGACGGCCAGCAGCCTGAAGGCCCCGGGGAAGGCGGCGACCAGCGCTCCCAGTCCGAGCGCCGCGCCGCCGAACCAGACCAGGGTGGCGGCGTTCATCCCGGCCACGCCGATCAGAGCCTGGACGCGCCCTCGCTGCATGCCGGCTGCGATGGCGAACAGGTTGGCCGGGCCCGGGGTCACCGCCATCACCGACATGATGGCCAGAAAGGCGCCGTAGCGGGCGGGGTCGACGGGCAGGATCATCGCCGGCCCATCGCATGGCGTTCACGCCACGGACAAGTGGGCATGAGCGGCAGATTTCCTGAGCCTCGCCTCAGCGAATCCCGAGTGACGCGGGTGGGATTACCTGCGATGCCTGTCAGGTCAGTCAGTTCGCCAGGTGGACATGGATCCCGATTTCTGGATTTTCTTTGCCGTCGGCGTCGCCGCGCAGCTTGTCGACGGCGCGCTGGGCATGGCCTACGGCGTGGTGTCCTCGACCGTGCTTCTGGCGCTTGGCGTCCCGCCAGCCAACGCCTCGGCCAGCGTCCACGCGGCCAAGGTGTTCACCGGCGCGGCCTCGGCCGTCTCGCATATCATCTATCGCAACGTGAACTGGAAGCTGCTGGGTCTGCTGGCGAGCGGCGGCGTCGTGGGCGGGGTCATGGGGACCTTTGTCCTGACCTCGATCGACGGCGATGTGGTCAAGCCCTGGGTCGTTTCCTGGCTCGGCCTGATGGGGCTGATCATCCTGTGGCGCGCCTGGAAGGGCACGCGGCCAAAGGTGCTGAGCTGGAAGCGGCCTGCCCCGCTGGGCTTCATCGGCGGCTTCTTCGACGCGATCGGCGGCGGCGGCTGGGGGCCGGTGGTGACCAGCACCCTGCTGGGCTCGGGCGCCGAGCCGCGCCAGGCGATCGGGACGACCAATGCGGCGGAGTTTTTCGTCGCCTCGGCCATCTCGGCGTCCTTCGTGGCGGCCATCCTGACCGGACACTGGGACGCCACGGGCCTGGCGGATCACGCCTGGTCGGTAGGCGGCCTGATCGCCGGCGGCGTGCTGGCCGCACCGTTCGCCGGCTGGATGACCAAGGTCCTGCCGGTCCGCGCCCTGACCTGGCTGGTCGGCCTGCTGGTGACTGGCCTGGCCATCTGGCAAGCCGTAGTCCTGGCAGGGCTGAAGATCTAGCCCTTCAGCCTGCTCAGGATGGTCCGGAGCGCTGCGACCCGCAGCGTCCATCGACAGGCAGCGTGTCAGGCCACCAGGACCCACACAGCCTTGCCGACCGCGCCGAACAGCAGCGCGGCGGCGGCGAGCATCTGGATGACGAAGCCGGCTTCACGCTTGCCGGGATCGGCGACGTAGCCGAGCGCGTAGAGGATGCGGCCGACGATCCAGACCATGCCCAGGGCGAAGGCGATCACGCCCATCGGGTCCTGCGGCTGCCAGAAGAGGTGGAACATCCACAGCGACGGCAGGAAGATCGGCAGCCATTCCAGCGTGTTGGCCTGAACGCGGATATGGCGCTCCAGCACCGGATCGCCGGTCATCTGCGGCGCGGCGATGCCGCTCTTGCCGCGCGCGCCGCCGACCCGCATGCCCATCCAGACATAGGTGAGCAGCGCAAGGCCCGTGACGATGGCGACAAAGGCATAGGTTTGCATTGAACGATAACTCCCGAAGGCCCCAGGCGGTCTGCGCCGCCATCCCGAGCCGGGAGCCTCTCATGCTTCGCCACCCGCCGGAACCCTCCGCGCGGGCGACGATCGCCTCTCCCGGGCGCCCTACCCCGCGTCGCGCTTGTCGCGCTTGGCCAGCACGCGCAGGCGCAGGGCGTTCAGCTTGATGAAGCCGCCGGCGTCGCGGTGATCGTAGGCGACCTTGCCCTCTTCGAACGTCACCAGGTCCTGGTCGTAGAGGCTGAACGCGCTCTCGCGGCCGATGATGGAGACATTGCCCTTGTAGAGCTTGACCCGCACCCGGCCGGTGACCCTGGCCTGGCTGTAGTCGATGGCCGCCTGCAGCATCTCGCGCTCGGGCGAGAACCAGAAGCCGTTGTAGACCAGCGATGCGTACTTCGGCATCAGCTCGTCCTTCAGGTGCATGGCCCCGCGGTCGAGCGTGATCGACTCGATGCCGCGGTGGGCGGCCAGCAGGATGGTCCCGCCGGGGGTTTCGTAGACGCCGCGCGACTTCATGCCGACGAAGCGGTTCTCGACCAGGTCCAGCCGGCCGACGCCATTGTCGTGGCCCAGCCGGTTCAGCTCGGTCAGCAGCGTGGCGGGGGACATGGCGACGCCGTCGATGGCGACCGGGTCGCCCTTCTCGAAGTCGATGGTAAAGACCTGCGGCCGGTCCGGCGCGTCCTCGGGGGCGATCGTGCGCATGTGGACGAACTCGGGGGCCTCGACGGCCGGGTCCTCCAGCACCTTGCCCTCCGAGGAGCTGTGCAGAAGGTTGGCGTCGACGCTGAACGGCGCCTCGCCGCGCTTGTCCTTGGTGATCTGGATCTGGTGCTTCTCGGCGAAGTCCAGCAGGGCCTCGCGGGACTTGAAGTCCCATTCGCGCCAGGGGGCGATGACGGTGATGTCGGGCTCGAGGCCGTAGTAGGCGAGCTCGAAGCGGACCTGGTCGTTGCCCTTGCCGGTGGCGCCGTGGCTGACCGCGTCGGCGCCCATCTTGCGGGCGATCTCGATCTGCTTCCTGGCGATCAGCGGCCGGGCGATGGAG
>JBIKTU010000266.1:0-3790 GCA_044347965.1 Caulobacter sp. | reverse complement strand
CTGGCTGGGTCTGGAGAGGGTCGAAGTGGTGCGCAAGGGCGACCTGGCGGCGCCGCTTTCGGAGGCGCTGTCGAAAATGTGAGCGGGGTGCGACGCCATGCGCGGTTTCCCGAGGATGTTCAGGTGGGCTATCGCCTGCCCCCACTGGCCGCGCGGGGGCGTAACCGGAGCTCAGAACGCATGCTGGACCAGCAACCGCGCCTGTCGCGTCGTGGACTTATCGTCGGCCTCGCCGCCCTGACGGCGTCTTGCGCCGCCTCGACGCCGAAACCCGCGCCGGTCGCCCAGTCCTTCACGCCCGTTGTCCCGCCGCCGCTGCCGCCGCTCGTCGCTCCGCCCGCGCTTGTCCCGGCCCTCGGACCCGCGCTCGACCCGCAGGGTCTGATCCGCCGACCGCTTCTGTATGCGGCGATGGACGCGCTGAAGCGCCACCGCGGCAAGGTCGCGCATGAGGACCGGGTCTATATCGTCGACTTCCAGGCCCACTCCAGCAAACCGCGCCTGTTCCGTCTCGACCTGACGACCGGCGAGGTGAAGGCCTGTCGAACGGCCCATGGCCGGGGCTCCGATCCGGCCCATACCGGCTTCGCGCAGCGGTTCTCCAACGTGCCGGACTCCAACGCCTCCTCTGTCGGCGCCTACCTAACGGTCGGCCAGTCCTGGGGTTCCAAGCACGGCCCGAACGTTCTTCTGGACGGCCTGGACCCGACCAATTCCGAGGTCAGGGACCGGGCGATCATCGTCCACGCGGCCGACTACTGCGAGCCGGCCTACCTGGCCTCGCAGGGCAAGCTGGGTCGCTCGTTCGGCTGCTTCGCCCTTTCCCAGGCCGACCTGAACGCCCTGCGCCCGGACATGGACGGCGGCCGCCTGCTGTTCGCTGGGGTCTGAGACCTAAGCCGTCCCCTCCGCCACCGCGGCCAGGCGCGCATAGGCGCCGCCCTTCGCCTTGAGCTCGGCGTGGCGGCCTTCCTCGACAATGCGACCGCGCTCGAAGACCAGGATGCGGTCGGCGCCGCGGATGGTCGACAGGCGGTGGGCGATGACGATGGTGGTGCGCGCCGACATCAGTTCGTCCATCGCCGCCTGGACATGGACCTCGGTCTCGACATCCAGGCTGCTGGTCGCCTCGTCGAAGACCAGGATCGGGGCGTCGGCCAGGAAGGCGCGGGCAATGGCCACCCGCTGGCGTTCGCCGCCTGACAGCTTCACGCCCCGCTCGCCGACCAGGGTGTCATAGCCCTTGGGCAGGTTCTCGATGAAGTCGTGGGCGCGGGCCCGTTTGGCGGCCAGCTTGATCTCGTCCAGCGTCGCGTCCGGCCGGGCGTAGCCGATGTTCTCGGCGATGGTCCGATGGAACAGCGCAGGGTCCTGCGGCACCACGGCGATGGCGCGGCGCAGCGAACCCTGCTCGACGAGGGCAATGTCCTGGCCGTCGATGGCGATGGAGCCGCCCTGCAGGTCGTAGAGCCGCTGGATCAGCTTGACGAAGGTCGACTTGCCCGCCCCCGTCGGCCCCACCAGCGCCACCCGCTCGCCCGGCGCGATGGTCAGGTTGAAGGTGTCATACAGCGGCGTCTCGGCGCTCTTGTAGCGGAAGGTGACGTGATCGAAGACGATCTCGCCCTCGCCGCCAACGAACGGCTTGGCGGCCGGCGCGTCGGCGACCTGCGGGACCATGCGGGCGTAGTTGGCCACGTCCTCGACGTCGTCCAGGCCCTTCTGCATCATCCTTACGTTCTCGCCGATGTTCCGCAGATAGCCGCTCATCAGCATGAAGGTGGTGATGGCGAAGGCGATGTCGCCCGGCGAGGCGGCGCCCTGGACCCACAGGTTCACCAGCATCCCGGTCATTCCGGCCTGCAGGATGACCATCAGGACGTTCTGCAGCACCCAGACGTCCATGAACCGTCCCCAGGTGATCTGGACAGCCCGGCTCCAGCCGCCGGTCACCTGGCCGAAGCGGCTCTCCTCGCGCGTCTCCGCGCCGAAACTCTTGACGGTGGGGTTGGAGGTGATGGCGTCGGCCAGCGCCCCGCCGATGCGGCTGTCCAGCGCGTTGGATTTCAGGTTGGCCGGTCGGACATAGACCTTCACCACCCACAGATTCAGCACCAGGAAACCGATCACCACCGAGAAGGACAGCAGCCCGATCATCGGCCACTTCAGCGCCATCTGCAGCGACAGGCCGAACAGCACCAGCAGCGCCGGGCCCAGCCACAGCACCACCGCGTCCGATACCGCGTCGTATCCCCACATCGCCCGCGACAGCCGCCGCACCGTCGACCCCGCGAAGGTGTCGGCGTGCCAGTCGGAGGAGAAGGTCTGCACCCGGCGGAAAGCCTCGTTGGTCATCTCCGCCATGTTGTGGGCCGCCAGCGGGTTCCAGAACCGGAAGGCGATGTTCCGTGTAATGACGAAGGCGACATAGACGCCGACGAACAGGCCCCAGGCCTGCCAGGCGTTGTCCGCGTTCCGGGCCGGGTCGGACACCGCGTCGATCAGCGCCTTGGCCGCCGTCGGCATCAGGATGTCGAAGCCCACGGCCAGCAGCATCAGGCCCGCCGAGGCGACCAGCAGCCATGGCCGCCGCAGCCAGAAGCCGGCGATGAAGGCCAGAACCTGGCCGTTGGAGAGCACCCGTCCCCGGGTGACCTCCTCGTCTTCGTACTGCTCGCTCATGAAGGGCCCTCACCTCGCAGATATGCCCGAACGGGGTTCGGCGGGAGAGGGGCGGGTCCGGTTTCTTGAGTACTGTGTCAGGCGTGCCGCTGAGGCCTTGACTGACCGCGAAGCACGAACAGATCGTCAAACACCTCGAGCAGACCGTCCGGAACCATCGTGTCGCATTCGTCGAACATCTTGCCGAGCGCCGCATCGACCGCGGCGCCGTCGCGTTTGCGTGTCGCAATGATGGCGTTCTCGGTGTTCCAGTAGCAATCCTGAATCATGTCATCGAGCTTGTCGGCGATCCGGGTCAGCGTTGCGCGGGCTTGAGGGTGCAGCAGCGGATTCCCGAGCTCGGAGGTCACGAACCGGTTGCGGATATAGCGAAGAGACACTTCGAGGTACTGCAGCGGCGTGTCGTACAGGCCCTCTGACGTCCGACTCGTATCGAGCCTGATGGCGAAATTGTATCGTTCGTCATCGATGCAGTCCATGAGCGCGCCGAGGTCTTCGTGAAGGGTCAGGAACTGGCTCTGCGTCTCGATCTTGACCCTTCGGGCGGTCTGCATGTCGGCGATGATGCGCAGTGCGCCGACAATCGCCAGCAGCTCGAGCCAGAAGAAGACCGCGCCAACCAGCAGGTTTTCGTTGAACGAGACGTTCATCCAAACCGGCGCATCGGGGACCTCCGTCCGGCCCCAGAAGAACAGGGCCCAGACGGTCAGAAGAACGGCCGCCGGAAACGACGCCAGGCAGGCAACGACGCCAATGAACCTGAATGTATCGCTCACGGGCCGACCCGTCGGCTCGAAGGCGCGCGGCTTTGGCTTTTCGGCGAAGCGTTTCGGATTGAAGTTTGGGCGGAAAACGAGCCGCCCCTGTTCTTCGGTCGATGCCATCCACGCCCCCGCGCTGAACGGACCTTCGCACGATGGACGCCGCCCGCAACGCCGTTCGCGCCGCGGTTGAGGGTCAGCGCGCGCGCCGCCTTTGCCTGGCTCCGAACGGCCGCCAGCGCAGGAAGCCGATGATCGCCGGACCGACCACGGGAGTCTTCAGCAGCGGCCTCACCGCCCAGGGACGGGTCTTCAGGAAGCAGGCCACCGCGCCAATCCAGAACACG
>JBIKTU010000267.1:0-3790 GCA_044347965.1 Caulobacter sp. | reverse complement strand
ACGATCCGCAACATCCTGGGCGGCGTCATCTTCCGCGAGCCGATCATCTGCCAGAACGTGCCCCGCCTGGTGCCCGGCTGGACCCAGCCGATCATCGTCGGCCGCCACGCCTTCGGCGACCAGTACAAGGCCACCGACTTCCTGTTCCCGGGCAAGGGCAAGCTGTCGATCAAGTTCGTCGGCGAGGACGGCAAGGTCATCGAGCACGAGATCTTCGACGCCCCGTCGGCCGGCGTGGCCATGGGCATGTACAACCTCGACGACTCGATCCGCGACTTCGCCCGCGCCTCGTTCGCCTATGGTCTGAGCCGCAAGTACCCGGTCTATCTCTCGACGAAGAACACCATCCTCAAGGCCTATGACGGGCGCTTCAAGGACATCTTCCAGGAGATCTTCGACGCCGAGTACGCCGCGCAGTTCAAGGAGCTGGGCCTGACCTACGAGCACCGGCTGATCGACGACATGGTCGCCTCGGCGCTGAAGTGGTCGGGCGGCTACGTCTGGGCCTGCAAGAACTACGACGGCGACGTGCAGTCCGACATCGTCGCCCAGGGCTTCGGCTCGCTGGGCCTGATGACCTCGGTGCTGCTGACCCCGGACGGCAAGATCGTCGAGGCCGAGGCCGCCCACGGCACCGTCACCCGCCACTACCGCCAGCACCAGAAGGGTCAGTCGACCTCGACCAACTCGATCGCCTCGATCTTCGCCTGGACCCGGGGCCTGGCCCACCGCGCCAAGCTGGACGACAACGCCGAGCTGATGAAGTTCTCGCTGACCCTGGAAAAGGTCTGCATCGACACCGTCGAGGCCGGCTTCATGACCAAGGACCTGGCGCTTCTGGTCGGCGACCAGCAGGGCTGGCTGACCACCGAGGGCTTCCTCGACAAGGTCGACGAGAACCTGAAGATCGCCATGGGCGTCTAGCGGCAAGGGGACATGTTCCGGCCAAGCCGGTACGTGTCCCCAACAGCTCCCGATCCTCTGGGTACACGCCCACAGGCCCTGTCCCCGAAGGTGTTCAGCGGGCGGGTCGTGCAAGCGCTCGCCGGCGAGTATCCGTATGTCGCGGCCCGGGACAACCTCCTTCAGGCGGAGGCATGTCGGTTCAGATGAACCTTCCGGCCGCGGCGAGCGCCGCCTCGATGCCCCGGATCAGGGATTCCGGCGTGATCGGCTTCGGGATGTGATAGTCGGCGCCGGCGTTGCTCGCGGTCTGCCTGTGTTCATCCAGGGTGTTGGCGGTCAGCATGGCGACAGGCGTCCGGCGCCATCCCGCCGCCCCCTCGCGTGCACGGATCAGCCGGGTAGCGGTGAGACCATCCATCACCGGCATCTGCATATCCATCAGAATGACGTCGAAACCGTCCGCATGGTAGAGGTCCAGGGCCTCCTGGCCGTTGTTGGCCACCGCGATCTCGGCGCCCAGCGTCTCAAGAATGAGCTGGACAACCCTTTGATTGGTAACGTTATCCTCGACCAGAAGCACCCGTAACGGACTGTCGAACGCCGCGATCTCATCCACATCGCTCGAAGGCCCGTCCAGCGGGCTGACAGACTGCGGCGAAGCTTCCGCGCGCGGGAGATTCAGGAGCAGCGTGAAGCAACTGCCGCTACCCGGCTCGGACTCCAGCGTGATTTCCCCACCCATTGCTTCGGCGAGATCACGCGAGATGGCCAGTCCCAGACCGGTTCCCCCGAAGCGTCTGGTGATCGAACCGTCCGCCTGCGCGAACCTCTGAAACACCCGCTCGCGGGCCTCGGCGTCGAGGCCGATGCCGGTATCGCGGACATCGATCCTGATCCCGACCCGCCCGCTTTCGAGGGCTGTCACGCCCAGGACGACATCCACGCGTCCGCGGTCGGTAAACTTGATGGCGTTGGACACAAGATTGGAGACAACCTGCTTCAGGCGGACAGTGTCGCCCATCACCCAGGTCTCGGCGTCCGGAGCGAGATCGAGCCCGAAGACCAGTCCCTTGTCGTCGGCCCGGATCTGCATCAGTCGCACGGCATCCCGGACCGAAGCGCCCAGACAGAAGGGGGCGGACTCGATACCGAACTCCCCCGCCTCGACCTTGGACAGGTCAAGAATGTCCGAGAGGAGACGCTCCAGCGACTGGCCCGAACCCATGATCAGCTGAACCATCTCCTGCTGGGATGGGGTCAGCGGGGTTCGCGCAAGGGTTCCGATGATTCCGAGGATGCCGTTGAGCGGAGTTCGAATCTCGTGGCTCATGTTGGCCAGGAAGGCGCTCTTGGCCTTGCTGGCCGCGAGGGCTTCGTCACGCGCGCCGGCCAGAGCGGTCATCAACTCGCGGGTTTCCGAAAGCATCGAGGCCTGGAAACCGGCTGCCAGAATGGCCGTCAGCGATGAGTCCGCCTGCGAAAAGTCGGCCATCGTCAAGCCGGACGCTTCCAGGTCGGCAATGCTGCTGATGGCATGGCTGACACAGAGCAGGAAACCCGCCTCCTCGGCCAGAACCAGCCCTCTCAGAACCATGGACCCGGTCGTCGCCTGCAGCTGCAGGGCTGAGCCCGCACGCACCCAACCCTGGAAGTCAACCGGGCCGGTCGGGCGCTTGATCCTGAAACTGTCGAGCAGCCCAGTCCCTGGTTGCGCCTGCGGCGCAAGCCGGCGCAGGGACCGGCCGACCGAAATGATCTTCAGATCCGGCGAGGTCCGGATGTAGGCCGGAAAGACAAGGTCGAGCTGCTGTTCGTCGAGATTGGCGCCCACGGCCGCGCCCTAGCCGTCAAGCGTGATGAGGAAGTCGATACCGCCCTCGTGCGGCCCCAGACACCGAACCTGACCGGACTGGCCGAAATGAGCCAACAGACCTTCAAACAGACCCGTCACAAAGGGCTCCAGCCCTGTGCGGCTCGAGACGTAGGTTATGCGCAGGGAGGTTTCATCGCTCGATCTGACCAGGAACGACGGCACGTCGACGCCCGGCAGGCTCAGATCGATGTTGGCGTGCAGGCGATCCAGGTTCTCGCAGAACTCCGTGAGAGTCTGCCCCGCCATCTTCATGAGATGGGAGAATGCACTCTCGTCGGCGAAGCGGATCCAGTAGCGGCCAAAACGGATCAGGGTCTCCTCGAGGCTGAGATCGAGCTCTGCGGCGACCGCACCGATGAGGGTGAAGGTGACTTCATCCGGATAGGATTGGCCGCTGATAAAGTCGCTCTCCTCGAGCCCGGCCCGTTCAAGTATGTGCGGCCAGACAGCCGGATCGCCACCGTTGAGGACCATTTGCCGCGCTGCGCGGTGGATCATGCCGTACATGGCTTCCCCTGAACATTCTGTGGCTCTGGTGGTATGGGCGCTCCGATTCTTGGCTAACCGATCACCCGATATGGGCCATATCTCACGACTGTCTGTTGATTGGCATCCGAATTCCACCGCCTCGCCAATATACCTGTTTTGGTTACTATCCGACGGGAGCGATCCGACCCGGCGCGGTGCGCAACTCCCGCCCTTAACCTTGACGTAAACCTGCGGCTCACCAGCCAGCCAGACGCCAAAAGGGCCAGGTGACGGTGACCAACCCGGGAACTCGACGAAGCGCCGAGGTCCCGCGGCCGCCCGAGGGCGCAGACCGCCGGGACCCAGTCGTCCGCCCGTCCGTCCGCCCGTCCGCCCGTCCGCCGACGCCCGCAATGGCGGCAACTCCTCCGGACGCTACCTTTTCACGAAAAAAGTTGCGGGTGGCGAAAGAGAACATATTGCGAACCGGAACAAACCGTGCACATCATGCCTGCGGTCGGCGAGGGCCGCTTCCGCAATCCG
>JBIKTU010000264.1:0-3793 GCA_044347965.1 Caulobacter sp. | reverse complement strand
ACCGTGCTCACGGAACCGTGATCCCGGTTCCGCGTCCTGGCAAGTGAAGAAGATGTGCAACTGGCCCGCGCCCCCCGAACGGGGGTCTCAGGCCTCGATGTCGGCCCCCTTCATTTCGCGGATGAACAGGGCGCCGATCACGGCGGTCGCGGCGGCGACGACCACCGGGTACCAGAGGCCGTAGTAGATGTTGCCCGTGGCGGCGACCATGGCGAAGGCCGTGGTCGGCAGGAAGCCGCCGAACCAGCCGTTGCCGATGTGGTAGGGCAGGCTCATCGAGGTGTAGCGGATCCGGGCCGGGAACATCTCCACCAGCGCCGCGGCGATCGGGCCGTAGACCATGGTCACCAGCAGCACGAGCATGAACAGGATGCCCACCACCATCGGGCGGTCGACCTTCGCCGGGTCGGCCTTGGCCGGGTAGCCGGCGGCGCCCAGCGCGGCGCCCAGGTCCTTGCGCCAGGCGGTCTGTCGCTCGGCGAAGGCCTTCGACGACAGGGCGGTCCCGTCGAAGGACGGCACGACAGCCTCGCCGATCCGGACGGAGGCGGCCTCGCCCGGAGCGGCGGGGCGGGTCTCGTAGGAAACGCCCGCCGAAGCCAGGGCCGACTTGGCGACGTCGCAGGCCGAGCGGAACTGGGTCTTGCCGATCGGATCGAACTGGAAGCTGCAGGTCGCCGGATCTGCGATCACCGTCACCGGCGAGGAGGCGGTGGCGGCGGCCAGCGCCGGGTTGGCGGCCACGGTCAGGGCCTTGAACAACGGGAAACAGGTCAGGGCCGCCAGCAGGCAGCCGGTCAGGATGATCGGCTTGCGCCCGATCCTGTCGCTCAGCCAGCCGAAGACGATGAAGAAGGGCGTACCGGCCAGCAGGGCGATGGCGACCAGCACATTGGTCAGGGCCCCGTCGACCTTCAGCGTCTTTTCCAGGAAGAACAGCGCGTAGAACTGTCCAGTGTACCAGACCACCGCCTGTCCGGCGGTCAGGCCGACCAGGGCGAGGATGACCAGCTTGAGGTTGCCCGGCTCGAGGAAGGACTCGGTCAGCGGCTTCTTGCTGCCCTTCCCCTCGTCGACCATCTTCTGGAAGACGGGGCTCTCGTTCAGCCGCAGCCGGATCCACAGGGACACGCCCAGCAGCAGGATCGAGGCGAGGAACGGGATGCGCCAGCCCCAGTCGCTGAACGCCTCCTCGCCGATCTGGGTGCGAACCAGCAGGATGACCACCAGCGACAGGAACAGGCCCAGGGTCGCGGTGGTCTGGATGAAGCTGGTGTAAAGGCCGCGGCGTCCGGGCGGAGCGTGCTCGGCGACATAGGTGGCCGCGCCGCCGTACTCGCCGCCCAGCGCCATGCCCTGGATCAGCCGCATGGCGATCAGAAGAATGGGCGCGGCCACGCCGATGGCTTCGTAGGAGGGCAGCAGCCCGACCACGAAGGTCGACAACCCCATCAGCAGCATGGTGATCAGGAAGGTGTTCTTGCGGCCCCACAGGTCGCCCAGCCGGCCGAAGACGATGGCGCCCAGCGGCCGGACCGCGAAGCCGGCGGCGAAGGCGAGCAGGGCGAAGATGTAGCCCGTCGTCTCGTTCACGCCGCTGAAGAAGTGCTTCGTAATGAACCCGGCCAGCGAGCCGTAGAGGTAGAAGTCGTACCATTCGAAGATGGTGCCGACCGACGCGCCGCCGACCACCATCCCGTGCCGCGTCTTCAACGGTTCGCCTTCGCTCGCCATCGCCGTTCCCCCGCCCTTTTCAGGGAAGCTAGCGCGAGGAGGCCCGCCGGCTCAATGGATCGCGGCGCCGCCCCGCTACCGCCGGGTCTCCCAGCCGAGCCAGAGGGCGATGGCCGCAAGGGCTACGGCGAAAACAACGCGGATCGTCCGGCCGCCGCCACTCGTCTTGGCCAGCAGTGGAATGGCCCGGGCGGCGGTCAGGACGATGAGAACGTGGATGACCAGGGCGACGGCGATGTGGATGAGGCCCAGGGTCAGCGCCTGTCCCGCGAACGGTCTGGCCGGATCGGTGAAGCCGGGCAGCAGGCCGATGTAGAACACCGCCGCCTTGGGATTGAGGACGTTGGCCAGGAAGCCGCGGGTCAGAAGCGCGCCGGAAGAGGGGCGGGCGATGTCGGCCGCCGCCGGGTCGTCGGCGCCGCCGCGCCAGGTGTCGAACGCCAGCCACAGCAGGAACACCACCCCCGCCCAGCGCAGCAGCTGGTAGAGCCAATCGACCCGCAGGATGATCTCTGAAAGGCCGAAGACGGCGGCCAGCATGTAGACCGCCAGCCCGGCCGTGACGCCCAGGATGGTCAGGAAGCCGGCCCGCCGCCCCCACTGGCCGCCGACAATGGCCAGATAGCCCATGTTGGGGCCGGGGGTCAGCTCGATCAGCAGCACCGCCGCCAGGAATGGCAGCAGCAGTTCCGGCGGCGGCATGGCGGGCAGGGTCAGTGGCCCTCGCCGCCTTCCAGCTCGCCCAGCGCGCTTTGCAGGTAGTTCTGCTCGCCGAGCGACTTCACCAGCGACAGCTGGGTCTCGAGGAAGTCGATATGCTCCTCGGTGTCGGACAGGATCTCCTTGAAGATCTGCCGGCTGACGTAGTCGTGGGCGGCTTCGGCAGCGGTGACGCCCTTGATCAGGTCCTCGCGCCCGCCGACCTCGACGGCCAGGTCGGCGGCCAGGCATTCGGGCACCGTCTCGCCGATCTTCAGCTTCTTGAGGTCCTGCAGGTTGGGCAGGCCCTCAAGGAACAGGATGCGCTTGATGAGCTTGTCGGCGTGTTTCATCTCGCCGATCGACTCGTCGTAGGTGATCTTGCCCAGCCGGGCGAAGCCCCAGTCCTGGTACATCCGCGCGTGCAGGAAGTACTGGTTCACCGCGGTCAGCTCGTTGGTCAGCACGGCGTTCAGAAGCCGGATGATGGCGGGGTCGCCCTTCATGGCGCGCTCCTTTCGGGATTGAGTCGCCTTGACCCTGAACGGATGTCCGGACCGCCGCAACACCAATGTCTGCAAGTGTTTCGCGCTTTCAGGGAAAAGCGCGCGAATGCTTCTCGACTGCGGAAAATCCCGGCCGGACGCTACTCGGCGGCGTAGCGCAGGGCTTCGCGGGACTGGTCGATCATCTCGCGCATTTCACAGACGCAACGGGCGCACTGCGCCTTGCAGCCGTGCGCCCGAAAGATCTCGGCCGGCTTGCGGGCGCCGCTGTCGATAGCCGCGCGGACCTGACGCTCGCGGATGCCGTTGCAGTTGCAGACGTACACGGGTGGACTCGCCTCTCAACGCGAATGCGTCGCATGTAACGCCCTTCGGACGGTGTTGCAACTCATTTGCATCTGATTGGCGCGGAGGCGATCAGCGTCGTCGCCTATGCGCTGAAGGCGCTGCTGGTGTAGACGGACGGCATGACCGCGTCCTGCCGCCTCTACCTGATCACCCCGCCCCGGATCGACGACCTGGCCGCCTTCGGCCGAACGCTCGCCGCCGCGTTGGACGCCGGCGATGTGTCCGCCCTGCAGATCCGCCTCAAGGACGTGCCGGACGAGGTCATCGCGGCAGCGGTCGATGTGCTCACCCCGATCGCCCACGCCCGCGATGTGGCCATCATCCTCAACGACCGGCCGGACCTTGCGGCGAAATACGGCTGCGACGGCGTCCATGTCGGCCAGAGCGACGCCAGCTACGCCCAGGCCCGCAAGCTGGTCGGCAATGAGCGGATCGTCGGGGTCACCTGTCATGACAGCCGGCACCTGGCCATGGAGGCGGCCGAGGCCGGCGCCGACTATGTCGCC
>JBIKTU010000265.1:0-3793 GCA_044347965.1 Caulobacter sp. | reverse complement strand
AACACCGGAGTAGCGCTATGAGCGCCATGACCTTCAAGGGCTACACCGCCCGGATCAGCTATGACCGCGACGACGAGATCTTCATCGGCCGGATCGCCGGAATCGCCGATCTCGTGGGCTTCCACGACGATACGGCAGAGAACCTGAAGGCCTCCTTTCAGGAGGCAGTGGAAGACTACATCGAGACCCGCGCCAAGCTGAGCGAGCGCTGAGAAAGCGCCGCGGAGCTTGCGGCCGTCAGATCGACTTTCGCCAATCCCCCATTCGTCATCGTCGGACTTGTTCCGACGACCCATGAACACGGTTTATGGACGAGCGGGCGGGTGAAACGCCGCGCCCAGATCCCCAAGGTCATCAGGCATGGGTCGTCGGAACAAGTCCGACGATGGCGGGTTCAGGGCGCTGGAGCGCTCGCCCCTACCCCTCCACGAAGATCTTCTTCAGCTCGTTCTTCAGGATCTTGCCGTTGGCGTTGCGCGGCAGGGTCTCGTGCCAGAACTCGACACGGATCGGCACCTTGAAGGCGGCCAGGCGGTCGGCGACGAAGGCGCGGAGCTCCTGCTCGGTGGCATGGGCGCCGTCCTTGAGCGTGACGACGGCCGCCGGCTCCTCGCCGAGCGTCTTGTGCGGGACGCCGACCAGGGCGGCGTCCATGACAGCGGGGTGGTCATAGAGGACGTTCTCGACCTCGATGCAGTAGATGTTCTCGCCGCCGCGGATCAGCATATCCTTGGCCCGGTCGATGATGAAGCAGAAGCCTTCCTCATCCAGACGCGCCAGGTCGCCGGTCTTCACCCAGCCGTCGATGAAGGTCTGGGCCGTGGCTTCCGGCTTGTTCCAGTAGCCCTTCACCACCTGCGGGCCCTTGCACCACAGCTCGCCGACCGCGCCGATGGGCAGTTCGACGTGCGGCTCCTCGACCGACATGATCTTCAGGTCGGTGACCGGCACGGCCGGGCCGCAGCTGTCGGGGCGGTTCTGGTAGTCCTCGGCCGAGTTGGAGGTGGCGGTGGCCGATGTCTCGGTCATGCCCCAGCCGTTGCCGGCGTGGGACTTGGGCCAGATTTCCTTGATCTTGCGGACCAGTTCCGGCGCCGAGGGGGCGCCGCCGTAGGCCATGCTCTCGATGGAGCTGAGGTCGTACTTCTCGCGGGCCGGATGTTCGATCAGCTGCCAGGCGATGGTCGGCACGCCGCCGGCCGAGGTCAGCCGCTCGCGCTCGATGACCTTCATGGCCTCCTCGGGATCCCACTTGCGCATCATCGCCAGCTTGGCGCCGGCGAAAAGCGTCGGGTTCAGCACCGCGAAACAACCGGTGGCATGGAAGAAGGGCACGCTCAGCAGCGAACCCTTCTGCGGCAGGGTGGGATCGGGCGCCGGCGGCTGCTCGCCGCGACGCAGGAAGGCCCGCGCGCCGGCGCACAGCGCCGACATGATGTTGGAATTGACGTTGCGGTGGGTGGCCAGGGCGCCCTTCGGCTTCCCCGTCGTGCCCGAGGTATAGAAGATGGTCGCGTCGTCGTCCTGCTCGATCGGGGTGGTGGGCAGCGGCTGGTCCGGCAGGTCGGCCCAGCTGTTGGCGCCGCCGATGCTGTCCTCGATCTTGGTCACGAACGGGTGGGCCACCTCATCGACCATGCGGCTGACGAAGACATGCTCCAGGTCGCGGCAGTTCGGGAAATGCTCGGCCAGCCGGTCGAAACGCTCGGCGTCGACGATGCAGATCTTGGTGCCGGAATCGGTCAGGCCGTACTCCAGCTCCGGCCCCGTCCACCAGGCGTTCAGGGGGGTGAGGATCGCGCCCAGGCTGATGCCGGCGTAGAAGGCCACCGGCCATTCCGGCAGGTTGCGCATGACGATGGCGATGCGGTCGCCCTTCTTGACGCCCTTGGCCTCCAGCACCCGGGCGAAGGCGGCCACGGCGCGGTGGAAGGCCTCGAACGAGACGCGCTCGTCCTCATGCACCAGGAAGATCTTCTCGCCGTGGGCGCGGCCGATGGTGAC
This sequence comes from Caulobacter sp., assembly GCA_044347965.1. GTDB lineage: Bacteria > Pseudomonadota > Alphaproteobacteria > Caulobacterales > Caulobacteraceae > Caulobacter. Next base: position 1,789 of record JBIKTU010000265.1, on the reverse strand, counting down.
CACGTCGCGCAGGGTCGGCGGAGCGTTCTTCCAGACCCGGGTCTTGATGCCCCGGATCTCGACCTCTTCCATCTCGGTGGGCATGCCCGGGGCCGTCAGGATGGCGTAGGCCTGCCTCACCGACATGACGGGCCAAGACGGATTGGACGCGGCGGCGTCGGTCATGCGCGGTATCTCCCTGGGGGTGCTGAAGACGGTGACTCGGCGCTCTTCGGCGGCCTTGCGTCGTCAAAAGCACAGCGACGCGCCGCGCGCAAACATCGGTTTGGCCTAGTGGGAGGTCAACAGCCTCGGCGCGATGAAATCAAGGAAGGCGCGGGCTTTGCGCGGCAGTTCCCTTGCCGCCCACAGAGCATGAATCTCGAGCGGCGGACCGCTCCATTCGCTCATCACCCTGACCAGTCGACCTTCGGTTATCGGCGCGGCGACGACGAATGACGGCAGCATGGCCGCGCCCAGACCCTGGACAGCCAGGTCGACGACCGCCTCGCCGGAACTGGCCCGGGTCTCGCCACGAACCTCGACCTCGATCGTTCGACGGCCGTCGCTGAGCGGCCAGCGACGGCCAAAGGCGATACCGGCGAAGTCCAGGGTCGGCCCGTCCCTCAGATCATCCGGCTTCAGCGGGGCAGGCCCGCCCGGCGCGGCGACCAGCCATCGCTCATAGGCGCCCAGCCGCCGGGCGGTCAGGCGGCTGTCCTCCAGCGCACCCAGCCGGAAAGTCAGATCCACCGCCTCGGCCACCGGATCGACGCGTTCGTCCTTCAGCACGAAATCGAGGCGCATCTGGGGATGGGCGTCCAGGAAGGCGCCGGCATGCGGGATCAACTCGGCCCGCCCGAAGGCGACCGACGCGGCGACGCGCAATAGTCCGGCGGGCGCGCGGTCCAGCCCCCTTACAGCGGCCTCCAGGTCGTCCGCCTCGGCCAGCAGCGTCCGCGCGCGCTCCAGGGCCAGTCGTCCCGCGTCGGTCAGCGCCAGGCGGCGGGTGGTGCGGGTGAAGAGCCGCGCGCCCAGCCGGGCTTCGAGGGCGTCGAGCAGACGGCTGGCCGCCGGCTGGCCCAGACCCATCTCCCGCGCCGCCCGGGAGATGGCGCCGGTGTCCGCGGCCCGAACGAACAGGCGATAGGCGTCGAGGCGATCCATTCATGTGATTACAGCATGGATGTGGTGCGAAATGACAGCGTTATCGCGGATCAGGCATCAGCGCATGGTTCATCCATGGCTGATTTCTCCCTGCACACCCGCGCCACGGCGCCCTTCGCCTCCAAGCCCATCATGGAGGAGGCCAACCGAACCTTGGGCTATGTGCCCAATCTGGTCGCGCAGATGGCGGAAGCCCCGGCGCTGCTGGAAGGCTACGCCACCCTGTCCGCCATCTTCCGAAAGGCCGATTTCTCCCCGACGGAGCGGGCGCTGATCCTGCTGGCCGTCTCGGTGGAGCACGACAGCCACTACTGCACTCCCGCCCATACGGTCAGGGCCCGGGACACGGAACTGGACGAGGCGTCCATCGCCGCCATCCGCGCCCGCCGCCCGCTGGCCGATGACCGGCTGGAGGCGCTCAGGAGCTTCACCGTCCGCATGATCCAGGACCGCGGCTTCATCGCCGATGCCGACCTCGACGCCTTCCTGGCCGCCGGTTTCACCCGCGCGAACGCGATGGAGATCATCCTGGCGATCGGGCTGAAGACCCTCAGCAACTACGTCAACCACATCGCCGAAACCCCGCTCGACCCGCCCCTCGTCGCCGACGCCTTCGCGGCCGGCCGGCGGGCGGCCTGACCAG
>JBIKTU010000130.1:0-5806 GCA_044347965.1 Caulobacter sp. | reverse complement strand
CCGGCGTCGAGGGGCGGGCAGGGCAGCAGGGGCGCGTCGGTCATCGCGAAGTCTCTGGAATCAACGCCGCGAGCCTAGCGCGCCGGATGGCGGCGTCCACCGGTCCATGGGGGCGATTGCCGCGCAGGCCCAGGCGCCCCAGGATCACAGGGTAGACAGGAGTCCCGAATGCTTCGATCCCTCAGCGTCCGCGTGCTCATCGCGCTCGGCCTTGGCCTCGGCGGAGGCGCGGCGTTGGCGGCGCTGGACGACCCCGGTCTGGCGGGGGCGGTGCAGCCGGTCGAAGCGGTGGGAGGGCTTTGGCTCAACGCATTGCGCATGACCGTGGTGCCGTTGGTGGTCTCGCTGCTGGTCACCGGCATCGCCTCGGTTACCGACGCGGCGTCGACGGGCCGGCTGGCGACCCGCGCCATAGGCCTGTTCGCCGTGCTGCTTGTCGTCGCCGCCGCCTACTCCACCTTCGCGACGCAAGGGCTTCTGTCTGTCTGGCCTGTCAGCGCCGAGGGCGCGGCGGCGCTGCGCGCCGGCGCCGGGGCGAGCGGCGTGGTCGCCGCCGAGTCGGCCGGCTTCGCCGCCTGGATCACCAGTCTGGCGCCGTCCAACCCGATCAAGGCCGCCGCCGAGGACGCCATCCTGCCGCTGGTGGTGTTCGGCGTGTTCGTCGGTTTCGCGGCCACCCGTCTGCCGGACCGGCTCAGGCTGCCGCTGGTCACCCTGTTCGAAGCGGTGGCCGAGACGATGATCATCATCGTGCGCTGGGTGCTGTGGGCGGCGCCGATCGGGGTCTTCGCGCTGTCGCTGGGGGTCGGCCTGCGGGCCGGTCTCGGCGCGGCAGGGGTGCTACTGCAGTACGTCGTCGTGGTCTCGATCGTCACGGCCGGGATCGCCCTGCTGCCCTATGCGCTGATCGTGCTGCGCAGGGGCGGGGTCAGCCTGCCGGCCTTCGCCCGCGCGGTGGCGCCCGTTCAGGTGCTGGCCTTCTCCACCCAGTCCTCGCTGGCCTGCCTGCCGGCGATGATCGAACGGGCCAACGACGACCTGAAGATTCCGCCGCGGATCACCGGTCTTGTGCTGCCGCTGGCGGTGGCGGTGTTCCGGCTGACCAGCCCGGTGGCCAACCTCGCCGTGGCGTACTTCGTGGCCCACATCTTCGGCGTCCAGCCGGGCGTGCCGCAGATGATCGCCGCCGTCTTCGTGGCCCTCGCGATCAGCGTCGGCTCGGTCGGCCTGCCGGGTCAGATCTCGTTCTTTGTCAGCATGGCCCCGATCTGCCTGGCGCTGGGCGTGCCGCTGGACCTGCTGCCGATCCTGCTGGCGGTCGAAGTGATCCCCGACATCTTCCGAACGATCGGCAACGTCACCGGCCACCTTGGCGTCACCGCCCTGCTGCATCGGCAGGGCGAGGATGAGGCGGCGATCGTCGATCCGGAGTCGGCGCCGGCCTAGGGCCGGAAGGATCCGCTAGACGAACGAATGCCAGACCAGGGCGGCGCCGCCGGTGAGCAGGACGCCGAACGTCAGGATCATCCCCAGCGCCCTGGCCACAAGGACCGGGCCGACCATGCCGATCAGGTGAAGCAACCGTCCGACGGCGAAGGCGGCGGCCAGGCCGCAGACGAACATCTGCGCAAAGCCGTTCATCTCGATCAGGCCGATCACGATGATGGCCAGCGGCGTGTACTCGGCGAAATTGGCCTGGGCGCGGATCAGCCGGTTGAACCTCTCGTCGCCGCCGTCTCCGGCGCTCAGCTTCATGGCGCGGCGGCGGTTGGCGATGGGAAAGCTGATCAGCACGAGATAGATCGCGGCGGCGCCCGCCAGGACCAGGGTGATCGGCAGCGTTTCCATGGTTGTTTCCGCCTCCCCGAGGATCGCCCTTGAGGGCGAGGGGAGCTTGGACCAAACAGCATGCGATGCAAGCCCGCCGCTCTCTCCACCGGGTCCGCCGGACTCTGACGACCTGGCCAACCGCCCGCGGCTGGTTGTTGACGGCCGCGGTCAGCGCCGTGGCCCTTGTCGTGGAACTGGGCATCGGGCTGTGGGGCGGATTCCTGCGACCGACGCCGGGCGACTGGTCGGTGCTGCCGATGACGCTGGCGCTGGCGGTGCTTGTTCCGTCGATCGGCGAGGAAGTCGTGTTTCGGGGCCTGCTCACACCCGGGCGGGAGGAGGGCGTCAGCGCGGCGCGCGCCATCCTGCCGTCGACGGCGGTGTTCGTGCTCTGGCACGTCTTCGAGGCCCTGACCTTCATGCCGCAGGCCGCGCCAGTCTTCCTGCGGGCGGACTTCCTGGCCACCACGGCGGTGCTGGGCCTGGCCTGCGGATACCTGCGCTGGCGGACCGGGTCCCTTTGGCCGGCGGTGTTGCTGCATTGGCTGGAAGTCGCCGGCTGGCAGATCTGGTTCGGCGGCGGGATGTTGTTCGGGACCACCTAGCGCCGTCCCCGGGCAGTCCCCTTCCTTGACCCCGCGCCCCCAGCGCCTATACCGCCAGCCCATGTTCGAAGGTCTCTCCCATACCGCCCGCGACGCCAAGGCCTGGCCGTTCGAGCAGGCCCGCAACCTGCTCGCCCGCGTCCTGCGCGTCCGCCTGACCGACGGCGAGCGCGACCTCGCCGCCACCCTGATCACCGCCGGCAAGGCGGATGAGGCGTTCAAGACGTTCGAGGCGCTGCAGAAGCCGGTGGTGCTGGAAACCGGCTACGGCCCGTCTGGCCTGCCGCACATGGGCACCTTCGGCGAGGTGGCGCGCACGACCATGGTGCGGATGGCCTTCCGCGCCCTGACCGACGACGCCCTGCCCACGCGGCTGATCAGCTTCAGCGACGACATGGACGGCCTGCGCAAGATCCCGCCCAACGTGCCCAACGGCGAGGTCATGCGCGAGGATCTCGACAAGCCCCTGACGGTCGTCCGCGACCCCTATGGCGAGTACGAGAGCTTCGGCCATCACAACAACGCCCGTCTGCGCGCCTTCCTCGATGGCTTCGGCTTCGACTACGAGTTCGTGTCCTCGACCGACTGCTATCGCGGCGGCCGGTTCGACGAGACCCTGCTGACGGCGCTGGAGCGGTTCGACGCCATCCAGAAGATCATGCTGCCGTCGCTGGGCGAGGAGCGGCGGGCCACCTATTCGCCGTTCCTGCCGATCAGTCCGAAGACCGGCAAGGTGCTGCAGGTCCCGACGCTGGAGCGAAACGTCGAGAGGGGCACGATCGTCTTCCGCGACGAGGACGGCGAACTGACCGAGGTCCACGTGACCGGCGGCGGCGTGAAGATGCAGTGGCGACCCGACTGGGCGATGCGCTGGACCGCGCTGGGCGTCGACTACGAGATGAGCGGCAAGGACCTGATCGACAGCGTCCGCCTGTCCAACCAGGTCTGCAAGGTGCTGGGCGGCGTCCCGCCGGAAGGGTTCAACTACGAGCTCTTCATGGATGAGAACAACCAGAAGATCTCCAAGACCAAGGGCAACGGCCTGACCATGGAGGAGTGGCTGCGCTACGGCGCGCCCGAGAGCCTGGCCTACTACATGTTCCAGAGCCCCAGGTCGGCCAAGAAGCTGTACTTCGACGTCATCCCCAAGGCGACGGACGAGTACCTGCAGCAGCTGGACGCCTTCAACCGCAAGCGGGAGGAGGGCGCCAACGCCGTCGACCTGAACAACCCGGCCTGGCACGTCCACATGGGCCGGCCGCCGGAGAAGGGCTCTCCGGTGTCGTTCTCGCTGATGCTCAACCTGGTCTCGGCCGGCAACGCCTCCAGCAAGGATGTGCTCTGGGGCTTCCTGACCCGCTACATCCCGGGCGCGACGCCGCAGAGCGAGCCGCTGCTCGATCGCCTGGCCGACTACGCGATGAACTATTACGAGGACTTCGTCGCCCCCACGAAGTCGTTCCGCGCAGCCACCGACCAGGAGCGGGCGGCGATGGAGGACTTGCTGGCGCGTTTCCGGGCGCTGCCGGCCGGTTGCCAGGACGCCGAGTTGATCCAGAACGAGGTCTATGAAGCCGGAAAGGCGGGTGGCTTCGACCCGCTGCGCACCTGGTTCCAGGCCCTCTATGAAGTGCTGCTCGGCCAGAGCCAGGGTCCGCGCTTCGGCTCTTTCGCGGCGATCTTCGGCCTCGACCGGACCATCCAGCTGATCGAGGACGGCCTTGCCTCAAAGCTGCTGCAAGCCTGAACCGAACATAACAGGGCGCTCCTGATCGCGTTCAGGCTCGGCCCGCTAGGGTTCTCCTCAACGACGGGCATCAGCTCGTTGAAACCGTTCGAAGGAGAACACCCATGACTTACGCCAGCAGCAGGATCGCCAAGGTCGGTCTGGCCCTCTCCGTGGCCGCCGCCATGACCGCCGCCGTCCCCGCGACGGCCTTCGCCCAGAACGCGGGCGTCTTCCGTTGTGACGCCCCGGGCTCCAAGCAGGAGAGCGGCGCGGTGATCGGCGCCCTGCTGGGTGGTCTGGTCGGCAACCAGGTGGCCAGGAACGAGCGCACCGCCGGTACGGTGGTCGGCGCCGGCCTCGGCGCCGCGGCCGGCTCCTACATCGGCTGCAGGTCGCAGACGAAGGACGACAACAGCCGCGGCGTCTACGCGCGGGATGGCCAGCGTCTGGCCAACTACGTCCTGCCGGCCCGCTTCGAGCGGACCAACGCGCGGATGATCGCCGTGACCAACGTCAGCCTGCGGGCCGGCCCGTCGACCTCGACCGCGCGGGTGGGCAGCCTGCGGCGCGGCCAGACCTTCCAGGCCGCGGCCTATGCCAATGACGGCCAGTGGGTGCTGGTCAGCCGTGACGGCGTCGGCATCGGCTACGTCCACGCCGGCTACATCCGTCCGGTCAACGGCGGCTACCAGCAGACGGGCTACGGCTACTAGCTCGTCCCGCCGACGACCAGCGAGGGGCCGGTTCCGCGAGGGGCCGGCCCTTTCGCCTGTCCGCCTACTGGCTGGCCCAGAGGATGCGGGCGATCCAGGCGACGTCCTTCCGCTCCAGGGTGCGGCCAGGATAGTCCGGGTTCAGCGACTTGAGCTCGACGGCCTTGCCGGTGATGCGCGCCACCTCCTTGGCCAGCACCTCTCCTGAGGTCGTCTTCACCACCACCCGGTCCCCCCGCCGCGGTTCGCCGCCGGTCGGGTCGACCACGATGCGGTCGCCCTCGCGATAGACCGGAGCCATGGAGTCGCCGCTGATCTCGAGCGCATAGACGCCATCGCGGGCCAGCCCCGGAAAGTCGATCTCGTCCCAGCCCTGTCCCACGGGGAAACCGGCGTCGTCGAAATACCCGTCGTCGCCGGCCTGGGCGAAACCGATCAGCGGCACCCCCTTGGCGCCCGCCGTCCCGCCGCCCTCGGCCATGGCCGCGAACTCGCCGAAACTGACGCCAGTGGCCGCCAGCACTTTCGACAGGCTCTCGGTAGAGGGCCAGCGCGGCCGGGCGTCGGCGTCGCTGGAGAAGCGCTTGGACCGGTTGAAGCTGGTAGGGTCCAGCCCCGCCACCTTGGCCAGGGCCGATGTGGTCATGTCGAACCTGGCCGCCAGCTGGTCGATGGCGGTCCAGATCTGCGAATGCGACGGGCGCGACATGGCGAGGCCTGCTCAGATGGAGCTAGGAAAATAGTCCAGCAAGATAGGAATGTATACCTTGATCTACACCGGCCTGGGACGAATCCATGCACCGATCGCCAGCACCAGGGTCGCGGCGAAACTCATCAGGGCCAGGAAGTTCTGCCGGAAGGCGAGGTCCAGGTCCTGGTCCACCCAGCCGGCGACATGAATGACCAGGGTCATCGCCTGGAAGCCGCAG
>JBIKTU010000092.1:0-6950 GCA_044347965.1 Caulobacter sp. | reverse complement strand
CAGGCGTAGACCGGCCAGGGCCTGGGTGACTTCCAGCTGAGTGCGATCAGACCGACCAGGATGGCCAGATCGATTCCGAACAGGGCGAGCGACTCGGTCAGGCCAAAGGTGACGACCTGGGCGATCAGCGTGGCGGTCCAGCCGATGAAGAACAGCGCAGCGCCCCGTCGCTCGATCGGGCCGCCGCGCATCACCGCGCCCGTGACGGTCACGAGCATCAGCAGGATGAAGGCGATCTGGACGGGCGATAGCAGCAGGGTGGTCATCCTTCGGGGGTGAGCCCTCGGCAGTTCCCGCATCCGTCCCGCCGCGTCAAGCGCGCGGACGGTCAAGGATCACGGCATCGCGATGCTTGACGTTGACGTAAAGGGCATTATACCTCGTGCCCAACGAGAAAAACGTAAGCCAAGGGAGGACTAGAAAATGCCGACCGAACTGCGTCGCCCCGAGCGGACCTTCACCATCCGCCAGCTCTGCACCGAATTCAAAGCCACGCCGCGCGCCCTGCGCTTCTACGAGGACAAGGGCCTGCTGACCCCTGCCCGCGACGGCATGAACCGCGTCTATTCCTACAAGGACCGTGCGCGGCTGATCCTGATCCTGCGTGGCAAGCGGGTGGGCCTGTCGCTGCAGGAAATCCGCGAGATCTTCGAGCTTTACGGCGAAGAAGACGAAGTCATGGCCCAGAACGCCCACTCCCTGAAGAAATTCAAGGAGAAGATCGTCGTCCTCGAGCAGCAGCGCGAAGACATCGACGGCGCCATCGCCGAGCTTCACGAAGCCTGCGCCCGCCTCGAGCGGCACCTGGCCGACAAGCGTCCCGACCTTCTGCCGAAGGCCGCCGACTACGACCAGATGCTGCGCGCCCGTCTCGACGGACACGCCGAGCCGGTCGCGGCCAAGTAGGCGGCGTCGACCACAACCAGACCCCGACCTGAACGGAGCGCCCATGGCCTACCAGCCGCCGGCCCGCGATCACGTGTTCCTCCTGCGCGACGTGCTGGAGATTGATCGCTACGCGAACCTTCCCGGTTTCGCCGACGCCTCCATGGACGTCGTCGAGCAGATTATCGAGGAGGCGGCGAAGTTCACGGGCGAGGTGCTGGCGCCCCTGAACAGCGTCGGCGACAAGCAGGGCTGCACCTGGCATCCGGACCACACGGTCACCACCCCGACCGGGTTCAGGGAAGCCTACAGGCAGCTTTGCGCCGGCGGCTGGACGGGCCTTGGCTCTGACACCGCCTATGGCGGTCAGGGCCTGCCGCACGTCGTGAACCTGTCGTTCAGCGAGATGTCGAGCAGCGCCAACATGGCCTTCTCGATGTACCCGGGCCTGGCGCACGGGGCCTATTCGGCCATCCATACCGGCGGCACGGCCGAGCAGAAGCAGACCTTCCTGCCCAAGATGGTGTCGGGCGAGTGGACCGGCACCATGAACCTGACCGAGCCGCACTGCGGTACGGACCTGGGTCTGCTGCGCACCAAGGCCGTTCCCCAGGCCGATGGCTCCTACCGCATCTCCGGCCAGAAGATCTGGATCAGCGCCGGCGAGCACGACATGGCCGACAACATCGTCCATCTGGTGCTGGCCCGCATCGAGGGCGCACCGGCCGGGGTGAAGGGCATCAGCCTGTTCATCGTGCCCAAATTCTTCCCCAAGGCCGACGGCTCGGTCGGGGCCCGCAACGAGGGCGTCAAATGCGTCGGCCTCGAAGACAAGATGGGCATCCACGGCAACGCCACCTGCGTCATGCAGTACGACGAGGCCGAGGGCTACCTGATCGGCGAGGAGAACAGCGGCCTGCGCATCATGTTCGTCATGATGAACGAGGCCCGCATCGGCGTCGGCCTGCAGGGCATCGCCCAGGCCGAGGCCGCCTACCAGGCCGCCCGTGACTTTGCGAAGGACAGGCTGCAGGGCCGCTCCCTGACCGGACCGAAGAATCCCGACGGCCCCGCCGATCCGATCATCGTCCACCCCGACGTGCGCCGCATGCTGATGGACAGCCGGGCCATGATCGAGGGTGGCCGCGCCTTCCTGTTCTGGACCGCCCTGCACGGCGACCTGGCCCATGGCCACGAGGACGAGGCCGTCCGTCAGAAGGCCGGCGACTACATGGGTCTGCTGACCCCGGTGCTGAAGGGCTACCTGACCGACAAGGGCTTCAAGGTCTGTGTCGACGCGATGCAGGTCCACGGCGGCAGCGGCTTCACCGAGCATTTCCCGGCCAGCCAGTACCTGCGCGACTGCCGCATCGCCCTGATCTACGAGGGAACCAACGGCGTCCAGGCGCTGGATCTGGTCGGCCGCAAGCTGGCCGCCAACGGCGGCCGGGCGGTGATGAGTTTCTTCGCCGAGATCGACGCCTTCGTGGAGGCCAACGCCGCCGACCCCGAGCTGAAGCCCTTCCTCGAGGGCCTGGCCGGCGCCAAGGCGCAGCTGCAGGACGCCACCATGTGGCTGATGCAGAACGGCCTGGCCAACCCGGACAACGCGGGCGCGGCCTCCACCGACTACATGCATCTCTTCGGGATCACGGGCCTGGCCTACATGTGGGCCCTGATGGCCAAGGTCTCGCTGGCGAAGATCGCCGGCGGCGACAGCGACCCCTTCTATTCGTCCAAGGTGGCCGTCGGCCGCTACTTCCTCGAGCGGGTGCTGCCGGAAACCGGCGCCCACCTCGCCAAACTCAAGACCGGGTCGGCCACCATGATGGCCCTGCCCGCGGAGGCCTTCTGATCATGAGCGCGCTTCAGGTTGAACGTCTTCCGGCCCTGGCCGAAGAGGACATCGTCATCTTCGAGGACGCGGTCGGCAAATTCTTCGACGAGTACGCTCCCGAGGCCCGGGTGGCGAAATGGCGCGAGGACGGCATCGTCGAGCGCAGCATGTGGACCCAGGCCGCCGAGGCGGGCCTGGCCTGCCTGTCGATCCCCGAGGAATACGGCGGCATGGGCGGCGACTACCGCCACGAAGTCGTGCTGATGGAACAGCTGGGCGCCAAGGGCGTCGACGGCTTCGGTCTGTCGCTGCACAACTCGATCGTCGCGCCCTACATCTTCCACTACGGCACCGAGGACCAGAAGCGCCGCTGGCTGCCGAAGCTGGCGACCTGCGAGTACGTCACCGCCATCGCCATGACCGAGCCGGGCGCCGGCAGCGACCTGCAGGGCATCAAGACCACCGCCCGGCTGGACGGCAACGAGTACGTCATCAACGGCTCCAAGACCTTCATCACCAACGGCCAGACGGCCAACCTGATCATCGTGGTCTGCAAGACCGACCCGACCCAGGGCGCGCGCGGCACCTCGCTGATCCTGGTCGAGACCGACAACGCGCCGGGCTTCGAGCGCGGCCGAAACCTCGACAAGCTGGGCATGGAAGCCGCGGACACCTCGGAGCTGTTCTTCAACGATGTCCGTGTTCCGACCAGCAACCTGCTGGGCGAGGGTGAGGGCCACGGCTTCTTCCAGCTGATGAGCCAGCTGCCGCAGGAGCGCCTGAACATCGCCGTCCAGGGCATCGCCACCATCGAGCGGGCGCTGGCCCTGACTATCGACTACGTCAAGCAGCGCAAGGCGTTCGGCAAGTCGATACTCGACTTCCAGAACACGCAGTTCGTGCTGGCCGAGTGCAAGACCGAGGCGACCGTCGCCCGGGTCTTCGTCAATCACTGCATCGAGCAGCACCTGAAGGGCAAGCTGGACGCGGCGACGGCCTCGATGGCCAAGTACTGGGTCACCGACCTGGAAAACAGCATCATCGACCGCTGCCTGCAGTTCTTCGGCGGCTTCGGCTACATGGCCGAGTACCCGATCGCCCGGATGTACCGCGACAGCCGCGTCCAGCGGATCTACGGCGGCGCCAACGAGGTCATGAAGGTGCTGATCGCCCGGACCCTCTAGGCCGGCGTTTCGGCTCCGGCCCGGGCGAAGCGCTCCAGCGGCGTCATAGGTTTGCCCGGGCGCGCGGACTTCGACGGCGCCTTATTTTCCGCCCGCGATGGCGCCAGGCTGGAACCCGCCTGTTTTCCCAGGGAGCCACAGCCATGCTGGACGACGTCCCCGCCGAGGTCTGCGTCATCAACGCATCCGAACAGACGATCCTGGGGCGGCTGAGAGACGGTCGAAGCCGGAGCGTCGTCGTCACCGCCGGGAACGGCGCCAGGTCGACCGCGCGCGAGCCGGTCTGGCAGGCGCCGCTCCCGCGGCTGTCGCCCGGCGAGACGAACTGCATCCCGGTATCCGCCTCGACCCTGATCGGGCCGAGGCTCAACCTGTGGACCGAAACCCCGCTCCATCTGCTGCCCAACGGCCGGGAAGACTACAGCGATTGCCGGCTTCCTCGCGCGCTCGCGGCGGGGGGACGGCTCACCTTCACCTACAGGGCCGGTCTCCTGGGCGGTGTCTGCCGGGCGACGGAGGCCCGCTGATGGCCCAATACGTCGCCACCATTGACTGGAGCCTGACCGCCGAGCCCGAGGACTTCCTCAGGGGCCGCTATAGCCGCGCCCACAGCATCGCCTTCGATGGCGGGGTGACCATCCCCGGCTCGCCGTCGCCCAGCGTGGTGCCGGCCCCGTGGTCCGACCCCTCGGCCGTCGATCCGGAGGAGCTGCTGGTGGCGGCGCTGAGCAACTGCCACATGCTGACCTTCCTGCATAAGGCGCGTGAGGCGGGCTACGTGGTCACCGGCTACCGCGACGAGGCCCGGGGCGTCATGCGCAAGACCGCCGAGGGCAAGATCGCCCTCACCCGGGTCACACTGCGGCCGGAAATCGTCTTCAAGGGCGCTGCTCCTGACGCCACGACGCTGGACGCCCTGCACCACGCCGCCCACGAGGACTGTTTCATCGCCAGTTCGGTGAAGACCGAGGTGGTGGTCGAGGCGCCCTGAAGGCCGGGCAGGCGAGGGGCGCCCAGAATGGGCCGCCTACCGACGTTCTTTCACTGAGTCTTAGGAACGCCGACCGCATCGTCCCGGAAAGAACGGGAACAACCATGTCGACGGGCGAGGCGGAAGACAGGTTCGGACTGCGGGCGGCGGTGCTGGCGCGTCGTCGCCATCTGCCGTCGCGGGTCCTGACCGCGGTTCTGATGGCCGCCGGCCTCCATTTCGCCATGGGCTGGCCCGCCATGTGGCTCTGGTTCGCCCTCTACCTCGTCGTCCAGATGTTCGAGACCTGGATCGGTCCGCGCCTGCTGGCGCGGCCGCTGGACAGCGCTGCCGCGGCCGCCAATGTCGCCATTGTGCTCTTCATGCCGAGCGCCCTGGTGTTCGGGGGCGTGGGCGTGGCGCTTTGGGGCAATGCCGGCGTCTATGGCCCGGCCCTGGGCGTGTCGGTCATCGCCGGGGCGATGACCAACGTCATCGCGCTCAGCCGCGGTTCGCGGATCGCCTTCGCCGCGTCGGCCGTGCCCTACGGCCTGTTCCTGCTGGCCATGCCGCTCACGGATGTCGGCCGGGTGCCGAGTCCGTTGCTGGCGACGATGATGATCGCGACTGGCCTGATCATGCTCAACATCATCGGCGCCTGGATCACCAGCGAGGACGCCCGCCGCGCCGAGGATCAAGCCAAGGCCGAAGCCGAGCGTCGCCGGGCCGAAGCCGAGGCCGCGGTCGAGGCCAAGAGTGCCTATGTCGCCGCCATCAGCCACGAACTGCGCACCCCGATCAGCGCCATCCTTGCCGGCGCCGCCGAGCTGGAGCGCAATGGCGGCGCGTCCGCCGGGGCGCCGGCCCGGCTGATCGGCCACGCCGGCCAGATGATGCGCGCCCTTCTGGATGACCTGCTGGACCTGTCCAAGATCGAGGTTGGCCGCATGGAGGTGGAGGCCATCCCCTTCGACCTGCGGGCCACCGTCAGCAATGCGCTGAAGATGTGGCGGCCCCAGGCCCGCGAGAAGGGCCTGCGCCTGCGGGTCGAGGGCGCCCGGGCCCTGCCGGCCCGTGTGGTCGGCGATCCGACCCGCCTGAACCAGGTGCTCAACAACCTTCTGTCCAACGCCATCAAGTTCACGGCCAGCGGCTCGGTGACCGTGCGGATCGAGAGCGTCCCGGGGCCCGGCGGCTGGGCCCTTTCGCTGAGCGTGGCCGACACCGGCCCCGGCATGACGCCCGACAAGGTCGCCCGCCTGTTCATGCCCTTCGAGCAGCTCGAGGCGGGCGCCGCGCGCATCCACGGCGGCTCGGGCCTGGGCCTGGCCATCAGCCGCGAGCTGGCCCGACTGATGGGCGGCGATCTGACCGCGACCAGCGCGCCGGGCGAGGGCGCCGCCTTTACCCTGCACCTGACCCTGCAGGCCGCGGAGGCCGCCGCCCCGCCGGCCGAGCCCGAGACTGTCGAGGCCCGGGTGCTGGTCGTCGACGACCACGTCGTCAACCGTCAGGCCCTGACCCTGGTCCTGGCCCCGCTCGGCATCACGCCGGTGACCATCGGCTCGGCGGAGGAGGGGCTGGAGCTGCTGGCCCACGAGCGCTTCGACGTGGTGCTGATGGACGTCTACATGCCCGACATGGACGGCCGCGAGGCGACCCGTCTGCTGCGCGCCCGGCCCGGCCCCAATCAGTTCGTCCCGGTCATCGCCATCACCGCCTCGGCCACCGAGCGCGACTGGGAGGCCTGCCGCGCCGCCGGCATGACCGGCCATGTCGCCAAGCCGATCGAACCGGCGCAGCTGTACGCCGCGCTGGACGCGGCGCTCTCGGCGACTCCGGCGCGGGCCGTGGAAGCGGCGTAGGGACTGCCTCGCGCAGCGTAGCTGCCCCTCAACACCGTCCCAAGCTGTCGAGGGACAGGAAGACATGTCCCCTGCGGGTCCATGCTATCCAGTCCCCCAACCCAATCACTGTCATCCCGGACGCCGCAGGCGATCCGGGACCCAGCCCGCGCCGCGCGACTGCCTCTGGGTCCCGGCGCTCCGCTCCGCTACGGCCGGGATGACATGGA
>JBIKTU010000263.1:0-3827 GCA_044347965.1 Caulobacter sp. | reverse complement strand
CTTCAGCGGCGGCGGCGGCCTTGCGCAGGGCGGTGGCGTCGCCAGTGCGGCGGGTGACCTCGCGCCAGCAGGCGGCGGCGTGCAGCAGGCGGGCGGGACGATCCTTCGCGCCGATGCGTCCGGCGGCAATGTCTGCGCCGCGGGCCTCATTGGTCAGCAGATGGAGGTCCAGCAGTTCCAGAAGCGTGGCGTCGCCGCCGGTCAGTCCGTCCTGGGGCGCGGCCAGCGGCTCTCCGGACAGCAGTCGTCGCAACTCGCGGCCAAACTCGAACATGCGACGCTGCTCCCAACACGACCGTCCCAAGCCGGAACACCCGGCCTTCGGTCAGCGGGAACAGAGCAAAGCCCGGTCCGAAGAGCTTAACAAGTGGTTAACGTGAGCAACATGGTTAATAGACCCATAATTTCCGCGCCTTAGGCCGGAAACCGGCGGAGACCTCGCAGGACCCCCTCTCGAAGCCCTCCTCCCCTGGGGAAGAAGGGTGAGGCGGGCTGCGGACTGACCATTCACTGGACAGGCAGGTTCTGCCTGACGATGGGCGGCTGCTGCGGCCCGGGCGGCGGCCATCACCGCCTCTCCATGCGTGAATCGGCGCGGTCAGCACCGGTTCACCCGAAGCGACCGTTAACGGATTCAGGCTTTTCCTGATGACCGGACAGGTGGCGAACCCCTGTTCGCATACGGATCGGGCCCGATCCGCCCCTCGGATTTTGATCCGTGTACCGTCTATCCACAGGAGATTGGCGGAAAGTTATCCACAGGCCGTCAAAAAAGCTTCACATACCTGTCGAACGGCGCCTACCGTGCCTCCAGAGCCCGACAATCAGCCGGGTCAGGGAGGAAAAACAAACCATGTCCATTGTTCTTGCCGGTGTCGTCGTCGCCATCAGCCTGTTCGCCAGCGAACCCGCCGCCATCGGTGATCTGGTCGACGCCAACGACACCCAGACGACCGCAACCAAGCCCCTCGTGGTCTGCGATCGGGACGAGGCCTCGCGCCGGGCCTTCAAGCGCCAGTACGGCAGCGTCTCCTACGTGACCGCCAAAGACGTCATCGACAGCCGCGGCGACGGCCAGGCGTGGGCGACGCCCCGCTGCATCACCCCGTCCGAATTCGTGAAGCTGCGCAAGATGACCGACCTCGGCTACGCCCAGGTCGCCAGCCGGTAGGTCTATTGCGTGTTGCGACACGCGGCGGAGTTCACCCTCGGGCTGCCATGGGCAGGCCCGGGGGGCGCGGCCCGGCAGGACGTGGATGAACAGACTTCTTGCGTCATCCTGAGCAGCCCGCGCAGCGGGCGTGTCGAAGGACGCAACACCCGGGCCCGGGGCCCGGGGCCCTAGCCCCGCTCCTTCGTCCGCTGGAACTGGACGTTGGGGTAGCGCTCACTGACGTAGCCGACTTCCCAGGACGACTTGGCCATGAACACCGGGGCGGCGTCGATGTCCTCGGCGATGGCGGTGCGGTGCTTGGAGGTGAAGTCCTCGATGTCGGCGGGCTTGCCGGCCAGCCAGCGGGCCTCGGCGTAGGGCGAGGCCTCGAAGATCACGTCCAGCTGATACTCGCCCGCCAGCCGGTCGGCCATGACCTCGAACTGCAGCTGGCCGACGGCGCCGACCACGAAGTCCGAGCCGATGGTCGGCCGGAACAGCTGGGTGACCCCCTCCTCCGCCAGACCTTCCAGCGCCTTCTTCAGGTGCTTGGCCTTGAGCGGATCCTTGACCCGCACGCGCTGCAGGATTTCCGGCGCGAAGTTGGGCAGGCCCGCGAAGCGCACGATGCCCGTCTCCGACAGGCTCTCGCCCACGCGCAGCACGCCGTGGTTGGGGATGCCGATGACATCGCCGGCATAGGCCTCTTCCGCCAGCTCGCGGTCGGAGGCGAAGAACATGATCGGGGCGTTGACGCTCATCTGCTTGCCGGGCGCCTCGCCGCGCACGCCGGTCGAGAAGGTCTTGAGCTTCATGCCGCGGGTGAACTTGCCGGAGGTGAGCTTGAAGAAGGCGATCCGGTCGCGGTGGTTGGGGTCCATGTTCGCCTGGACCTTGAACACGAAGCCGGTGACCTCCGGATCGCCCGGAGCGACATGGGTGTCGGACCCGGCCTTCTGGGCCGCCCGCGCGCGCGGCGGCGGGGCGTAGGCGGCCAGGCCCGCCAGCAGCTGGTCGACGCCGAAGTGGCGCAGGGCGCTGCCGTAGATGACCGGAGTCATGTGGCCTTCGAGGAAGGCCTGCGGGTCGAAGGGCTTTGACGCCTCCTGCACCAGCATCGAGGCCTCCTCCAGCTCGCCCTGTTCGTCCGGGTCGAGGAGGGTCGTGATGGCGTTGGAGTTGAAGGCGACCGGCGCGGGGTGGCCCTCGTCGCGGTTCTTGCTGAACGGGATGAACTTCCGGGTCCGCAGATCGAGCATGCCCTTGAACCGTCCGCCCGAACCGGCCGGCCAGTAGAGCGGCGCCACGTCCAGCTGCAGCTTGCTGGAGATCTCGTCCAGCAGCGCGAAGGGGTCCAGCGCCTCACGATCCATCTTGTTGATGAAGGTGATGATCGGGATGTCGCGCAGGCGGCAGACCTCGAACAGCTTCAGGGTCTGCGGCTCGATGCCCTTGGCGGCGTCCAGCACCATGACGGCGGCGTCGGCGGCGGTCAGGGTGCGATAGGTGTCTTCCGAGAAGTCCTCGTGGCCCGGGGTGTCGAGCAGGTTGAACATCAGGCCGTCGTGGTCGAAGGTCATCACCGAGGCGCTGACGGAGATGCCGCGCTCGCGCTCGATCTTCATCCAGTCCGACCGGGTCCGGCGGTTTTCGCCGCGGGCCCGCACCGCGCCGGCCGCCCGGATCGCCCCGCCGGCCAGCAGCAGGTTCTCGGTCAGGGTCGTCTTGCCGGCGTCAGGGTGACTGATGATGGCGAAGGTGCGCCGACGGGCGGCTTCGAGGACAGTGTTGGAAGACATGGCGGCGGGTTACCGGTCCCGCCGCCGTTTGTCACGCGGCGGCTACGCGCCCTTGGCCCGCTCGGCCTCGATCTCCTTGAGCATCACCCTGGCGATCTCCGAGCCGGGGCCGCCATGGGGGTCGTTGGCGACCGGGAGCAGCAGCGGAACCGCTTCGCTGTAGAGCTTGCGCCTCATGAAGGCCCGCGCCGCCGCGATACGGATGTCATCGACCTGCGGCGCCAGGGCGACGGCGCTGTCAAAGACGTCGAGCACGTTGTCGTTTGGATAGTCACGCTCGCCCTGGCGGCTGATCGCATAGCCGAACAGGGTGCGGTACTCGTTCGGCTGAATCCGGTTGGCCTTCAGGAAGAGTCGCCCGGCCTCATTCAGCAGCGCGCGCCGCGCGTCGTAGGTCTCGGCGTCGTAGGCGTCGGCCAGCACGACCTCCGCCTTCAACCGCAAGGCCTCGGCGTCCTGGGCGTCGGCGGCGATCAACCGGTCGAGAATCGCTACCCCGGCCGCCTTGTCGCCGCCTTCGAGCTCGACCCGCGCCAGGGTCCGCTGGGCGAGACCATCGGTCGGATACTTGGCCGCGCGCGTTCGAACACGATCGATGAAGGCGAGGCGCTCCTTTTCATAGGCGGCGGCGTCGGCGTCACGCCCGGCGCGCTTGCCGCCCGCCTTCGGGCCTTCTTCGTCCTCGTCGTCGGTTTCGGGCGGCTCATCAGGCTTCCGGAAGCCGCCCAGGGTGGCGCGGAGGCTTTCGAGCAGAAGGTCATCTGCGGACGGCGGCAGGACGGTGATGGTCACGGGGGCAGGCGTATAGGCGGTGCGCTTGAACCGGACCGACGGAATGCCCTTGCGCATATAGACCTTGAGCCTGGCGTCGAAGG
>JBIKTU010000262.1:0-3845 GCA_044347965.1 Caulobacter sp. | reverse complement strand
CGAGGTCATGGGGGTAGATTGGAGTGGCTGATCGCAGTTGTCATCCTCCCTGGAGCGCAGCGAGGGGGAGGTGGCCTCGCGGAGCGAGGTCGGAGGGGGCGGCGCCAGGGTGTCAGGATTGGGCGCCGTGCATGGCGGCTGGTCGGCCCGCGCGGCGCTACCCCTCCACCATGTTCCGCATGGTCCCCCTCCCCACTGCCTGGGGAGGACTGTACAGTTCACCACCCCCTTCGGAGCACCCCCATGGCCCACGCCCGTATCGCCAGCAGCGGACCCGCCTGGGCGACCGCGGTCACCATGGGGCCCCACGGCCTGATGGCCGACGAGCCGGCCGCGCTGGGCGGGGCCGACACGGGGCCGGCGCCCTATGATCTGCTGCTGGCCAGCCTCGGATCCTGCACGGCGATCACCCTTCGCATGTACGCCGCGCGCAAGGACTGGCCGCTGGAGGAGGTCACCATCGACCTGTCGCACCACAAGGAAGACGACCGCTCGAAGATCACCCGCAGGATCTGGCTCGAGGGCGACCTCGATGAGACGCAGCGGGCGCGGCTGGCGGATATCGCCGAGCGGACGCCGGTGACCCTGACCCTGAAGGCCGGCGCCGACATCACCACCGCGCTGCAGCCCTGAAGGAACGCGTCCGCCCCCCCATTTTGGGATGACCGCACCGGCTGGAGGCTGTAAGCCCGCTCGACGATGTCGGACTCACAGCACGCGCCGCGAATCTCGGAAATCCTTGCCGGCATAGCCTCGGCGAAGAGCAAGACCGTGTCCTTGCGCGACGTGCTGGAGGCGTTCGGCGACCGGGCGTTCGGGGCGTTGATGTTCGTGTTCGCCGCCCCGGTGGCGCTGCCGATGCCGCCCGGCGTCTCGGCCATCCTGGGCGCGCCGCTGCTGTTCATCACCTCGCAGCTCATGTTCGGCCGCCGCACCCTGTGGCTGCCCAAGGTGCTGGCTGACCGGACCATGACGCGCGGCGACTTCGCGGGCCTGGTCGAGAAGCTGGCGCCCTACCTGACGTGGCTGGAACGGCGGCTGAAGCCGCGGTTCACCTTCCTCTACAACCGCTGGCTGGACGGGGTGACGGGGCTGGTCTGCCTGGCCCTGGCCATCATCGTCTTCCTGCCGATCCCGGGCGCCAACATGCTGCCGGCCCTGGCCATCGCCGCCTTCGGGCTGGGCATCGCGGAGCGCGACGGCCTGCTGGGCCTGTTCGGCGGCGTGGTCACGGCGATCAGCTTTTCAGTGATGGCCCTCCTGTCGGGGGCCATCATCGCCGCGGCGGTGACCTTTGTGCGGGTGCTGGTGGCGACGGTCGACAAGGCCTGGCCGTTCTAGCGCCCCCTTCCTCCTCGATGGAGGAAGGGTCGGGGATGGTGGTGCAGCTCTGGCGTTGCGGGGAGCGCGTTGTTTGGCGCCGGCGCCCTGCGCAGCCCCACCTTCGGCTAAGCGGCCACACCACCACCCAACCCTCCTCCATCGAGGAGGAGGGCTTGCGATCAGGGCCTTCAAGCGGGCCGGCTTCGCCCCCCTTACGACGGATGGCTACGCCACCTCGTAGTCCTCGAGCGCCGGCTGCTTCATCAGCTTGACATAGGTCGCCGTGTCGCCCGACCAGTTGTTGGTGATCTTGCCGCTGTCGGTCTTGTACCAGCTGGAGCAGGAGCCGGCCCAGGCGGTGCCGGCCAGGTCCTGCTGCAGCTGGGCGTTGAAGCGGGCGTGGGCCTGCGGCCTCACCGTCAGCGCCTTCGCGCCGCGCGCCTTCAGCGCCTTGAGGGCCTCGACCATGTAGCCCACCTGCGCCTCGATCATCACGATGATCGAGTTGTGGCCCAGGTTGGTGTTGGGCCCGTAGAGCAGGAACAGGTTGGGGAAGCCGGCTACCGTGACGCCCAGATAGGCCTCGGCCCCGTCTTTCCACGCCTCGTTGATCGTCAGGCCGTTCTGGCCGGTGATCCTGACGGGCGAGATGAAGTCGGTGGTGATGAAGCCGGTGCCGAAGACCAGCACGTCGCAGGCGTGCTCGGCTCCGTCGCCGGTGCGAACGCCGGCCGGGGTGATCTCCTTCACCGCCTCGGTGACGACCTCGACGTTGGGTTTCACCAGCGTCTGGTAGTAGTCGTCGGAGACCAGGATCCGCTTGCAGCCGATCGGATAGTCCGGCGTCAGCTTCGCCTTCAGGACCGGGTCGCTGATCGTGTCGTCCAGGTACTTCAGGGCCAGCGCCTTGAAGTTCTCGGCCGACTTGGTCCCGGTTTTGAAGGCCTCGAAGCGCAGGTCCATCATCTTCCAGGTGAACCAGCGCAGCGCGCGGTCGGTGAAGGGCAGGGCGCGGAACAGCCATTTGGCGAACGGGCTGAACGGCTTGTCCAGGCGCGGCACGATGTAGTTCGGCGTGCGCTGGAAGATGACGACCTTCCCGGCCGACTTCGCGATCTCCGGGATGTACTGGATGGCGCTGGCGCCGGCCCCGATGCAGCCGACGGTCTTGCCGGTCAGGTCGACATCGTGGCGCCAGTGCGCCGAGTGCCAGCTGTCGCCCTTGAAGGCCTCGCGGCCCGGGATGCCGGCGTAGCCCGGCTTGTTCAGCTGGCCCAGGCCCGAGACCAGCACCGGCGCGCTCAGCACCTCGCCGCCCTTGACCGTGACCCGCCACAGGCCCGCCGCGGCGTCCCAGTCGGCGGCCTCGACCTCGGTGTTGAAGCGGAACAGGTCCATGACGCCGAACTGCCGGGCCACGCGCTCCATGTAGTCGCGGATCTCCGGCTGGGGCGAATAGGCCCGGCTCCAATCAGGATTGAGCGCGAAGGACAGCGAATAGAGCCGCGAGGGCACGTCGCAGCAGGCGCCGGGGTAGGTGTTTTCCCGCCAGGTGCCGCCGACGCGGTCGGCCTTCTCCAGCACCACCAGCCGGCCGAAGCCCGCTTCCTTCAGCTTGATCGCGGCCGTCAGCCCGCCGAAGCCCGCGCCGATGACGATGGCGTCCAGATCACCGCTCATGCCTGTCGCTTCCCTTATGTGTTTCGCGGACTATCGCGCAGCGCCGGGGATGCGGAAAGCCTGACGCTGGGTCAGGCTTGGGCGCCGTGCCGGCGCGGCGGGTGAACAGCCTGCATGGCTTCGGCGTTTAGAGCGCGTTGACCGGCAGCTTCAGGAAGACCCTGCCCGACGCTGACGGCTGGGGCAGGGCGCCGGCCTGGATATTCACCTGCAGGGACGGAAGGATCAGGGTCGGGGCGTCCAGGGTTTCGTCCCGCGCCGTGCGCATGGCGACGAAGTCGCTCTGCGCCACGCCATCGTGGACGTGGATGTTCCGCGCCCTTTCCTCGGCGACCGTCGTCTCCCACTCAAAGGTCTTCCGACTTTCGGGCAGGTAGTCGTGGCCGACGAAGACGCGGGTGTCCTGCGGCAGGCCGAGGATGCGCTGGATCGACTGATACAGCGTCGCCGCGTCACCGCCCGGAAAGTCGGCGCGGGCGGTGCCGTAGTCGGGCATGAACAGGGTGTCGCCGACAAAGGCCGCATCGCCGATGCGATAGGTCACGCAGGCCGGCGTATGGCCGGGCGTGTGCAGCACGCTGATCTCCAGAGCGCCCAGCGGGAGGGTCTCTCCTTCCTCGACCAGTCGGTCGAAGACCCGGCCGTCCGCCTGAGTCTCGAACAGTGCGCCGAACGCTTCCTGCACGGTGCGGATATGGGCGCCGATCACCACCTTCGCCCCGGTCTTTGAACGGAGATAGTCTGCAGCCGAGAGATGGTCGGCATGGGCGTGGGTCTCGAGAATCCAGGCCAGGGCAAGCTTCTGATCCGCCAGGGCGGTGAGCAGGGCGTCGGCCGAAGTG
>JBIKTU010000261.1:0-3868 GCA_044347965.1 Caulobacter sp. | reverse complement strand
CCTGGGTGGCGCTGCGGCTGGCGACGAAATACCTGCTCGACGAAGGCGTCATCAAGACCGACCCGATCCTGGACCAGGTGGCGGCGGTGTCCTGCGGCGTGTTCAACAACCTCCCGGTGCTCGACCTCGACTACGAGGAGGATTCCTCGGCCGAAGCGGACTCCAACTTCGTGCTGACCGGCGTGGGCGACATCGTCGAGATCCAGGCCACCGGCGAAAAGCGCGGCTTCACCCGCGCCGAGTTCGAGGCCCTCTACGGCCTGGCCGAAAAGGGCATCGGCGAGCTGTTCCTGCTGCAGCGGGCGGCGGTTCAAGGATAGTCCTCTCCCCGTGGGAGAGGTGGCCTCGCGGAGCGAGGTCGGAGAGGGACGAACCGTGGCCTGAGGTCTGGCCGCCGCGCCTCCCTCTCAGTCATGGCTCCGCCATGACAGCTCTCCCAAGGGGAGAGCGAGGTTCATCAAGCTCCCCCGTACGCCTCGTCCTCGTCGTCCTCTTCCACGCCCGAGCCGCCGCCCGGCTCGAAGACGACAATGTCGCCGGGCTGGCACTGCAGCTCGCGGCAGAGGGCGTCCAGGGTCGAGAAGCGGATCGCGCGGGCCTTGCCGGTCTTGAGGATCGACAGGTTGGCGATGGTGACGCCGACGCGGTCGGCCAGCTCGGTCAGCGACATGCGCCGCTCCAGCAGGATCCGGTCGAGGGTGACCTTGATGGCCATGGCAGGCGCTCCCGGACGCTAGATGGTGAGCTCGGCTTCCCGGCGAAGGCGGGCGCCCTCGCGGAAGACCTCGGCCAGCACGAAGACGACCAGCACCGAGAACCAGACGGTGATGTTGAAGCCGTCGATCTCCCAGCTCAAGGCCGGGGCGATGGCCAGCAGCAGGGCGTTCAGGGCGTAGCGGGCCAGCTCCATGCCGGCGAGCACGAAGCCGATCAGTCGCAGCCTTGGAATGTTGTCCGGCTCGAACGGATCGCCGGCCGTCAGGGTGGCGAATACCTTGCGCAGGCGGCTGAGGATGGCGCCCAGGGCGCCGAGATAGAGCATGCCGTAGATGGCGAAGGTGGCGCCGAGCGCCGCCAGCCCGCCCGGCGTGACGTCACCCTCGATCTTCAGGCGATCGGCGATCTCGCGGAACAGGTCCGGCACGAAGCTGATGGCCAGCAGCCCGGCGATCACGCCCAGGGCCAACAGGGCCAGCATAACGATGATCGCGAAATAGACGACGTCCAGGACGGTCTTCAGGAAGCTCGACACCGAGCCAGGTCCCAAGGCGCGCATGGCGCAACTCCCACAAGAGCCCGTCCGGTCGCCCCGCGACCGGATCAACGGGCTCGTCCCCAAGTTCGAGGCCTTCTTGCCCGGTCATTTCATGACCGGGAAGGCCTCGGGCCGGCGCCTGTCGCGCCGGTCGTTCCGTCCACCCGGCGCGGACGACAGAAACGGGCGGCGGCTGGCCGCTCGCCCGTGGCTGTGATTTCCGGGCGCCCCCGGGAGCCGGCTCCACCGGAAGGACCCGGTGTCGGGTCGTTCGGGAGAAGCCGGCCCTCAGTGGGGCGGCGAGAATGCCCTGACCGGGGCTCTCATGAAAGAGAGCCCGATCAGATCGAGTTGGTCACGAACAGAACCGCCGAGATCGGCAGCGAGACCAGAAGCGCGGCGTTGACCAGGGTCATCGCGATGGTGTCGACCAGGTTGGTCATCTTTTGCGCGGACATGTCGTTTCCCCATTGTGCAGTGCAACACGAATGAGGACCGTTCCTCACCCGGTGGGCAGCCCCTTGCGGCCCGTCCACGACATCCCTCTACGGAATTATCGTTCTTCAATCAAAAGAATTATCGATTATCGATATTAAACTTGCGTAACATCATTACCTGAGCGTAATGCGGTGCAGCATAAATCCGCGGCCTTGCGCGGCGGGGCGTTCGGGGCGAGGAAGGCGGGGAGAGGATCCCGCCATGCCGCTGCTGCTCGCCCCCGGAACCACCCTGGTCGCCGCCACCCACAACCCGGGGAAGGCGAAGGAACTGGTCGCCCTGCTGGACGGCCGCTTCGAGATCCTGTCGGCGGGGTCGCTGAACATCCCCGAACCCGAAGAGACCGAGACCACCTTCGTCGGCAACGCGCTACTCAAGGCCCGCCACGCCGCCGACCTGTCGGGCCGGATCGCCATCGCCGACGACAGCGGCCTGTCGGTCACGGCGCTGGACGGGGCGCCGGGCATCTTCTCCGCCCGCTGGGCGGGCCCTTCAAAGGACTTCGCCGAGGCCATGGCCAAGGTTGAGGAACGGCTGATCGAGACCGGCTCGGATGACCGCTCCGCCTGGTTCACCAGCGCGCTCGCCGTGGCCTGGCCGGACGGGCCGGCGGTGGTGGTCGAGGGGATCGTCCGCGGCGACCTCATCTTCCCGGGCCGTGGCACCCGTGGCTTCGGCTACGACCCGATCTTCGTGCCGACCGGCTACAGCCAGACCTTCGGCGAGATGGACCCGGCGCAGAAGGACGCGCTCAGCCACCGCGCTGTCGCCTTCGCCAAGCTCAAGGCCGCGCTGTTTTGACCGCGCTCGCGCCGCTGGGCGTCTATGTCCACTGGCCCTACTGCGCGCGCATCTGTCCCTACTGCGACTTCAACGTCGTCCGCGATCGCGGGCAGGTCGAGCAGGCGGCGCTGGCCGACGCGATTGTCGCCGACCTGACGGCCCAGCGCGGCCTGACCGGCGACCGGCGGCTGGTGTCGATCTTCCTGGGCGGCGGGACGCCCTCCCTGATGGACCCCGCCTGGGCGGCGCGGATCATCGAGACGGCGAAGGCGCTCTGGACCCCGGAGGGCGAGATGGAGGTGTCGCTGGAAGCCAATCCCACCGACGCCGAGGCCGGACGGTTCGCCGCCTTCCGGGACGCCGGGGTCAACCGCCTGTCGCTGGGTCTGCAGTCCTTCGACGACGCGGCGCTGAAGTTCCTGGGCCGCAACCACGACGCGGCGCAGGCGCGGCGGGCGGCGGAGACGGCGGCGGCGACCTTCCCGCGCCTGTCGGTGGACCTGATCTACGCCCTGCCGGATCAGACGCCGGCCGCCTGGCGCGAGCAGCTGGCGGCGGTCATCGACCTGGGCGCCGAACATGTCTCGCCCTACCAGCTCACCATCGAGGCGGGCACCGCCTTCGACCGCGCGGTGCGGCGCGGGACCTTCGTCCCGCCCGGCGACGAGATTGGCGCGGCCCTCTACGACATGACCCAGACCACCCTCGAGGCCGCCGGGTTCGAGGCCTACGAGGTCTCCAACCACGCCCGGGGCGAGGCGGCGCGCTCGCGGCACAACCTCGTCTACTGGCGGGGCGAGGACTACGTCGGCGCCGGCCCGGGCGCGCATGGCCGGCTGACGCTGAACGGCGTGAGAACCGCGACGACCGCGGCGTCGGGCGTGGCGGACTACATCCGCGCGGTGGCCGAGACGGGCCACGGCTTCGAGGCCGAGACACTGACCCTGGTCGAAGCCGCCGAGGAGCGCGTCCTCATGGGCCTGCGCACCTGGGAGGGCGTCGGGTGGGACGAGCTCGCGGCGCTGGGGCTGCGGCCAGACAGCGGCGTGGTTCGCGATCTGGTCGGGCAGGGGCGGCTGGCCGAGGACCATGAGCGCCTGCGCGCCACGCCGGCCGGGCGGTTCGTGCTGGACGGTGTGACGCGGGCGCTGATCGTCCGATAGCAACCCTCTCCCTCTTGGGAGAGGTGGCCTGGCGGAGCCAGGTCGGAGAGGGAAAACCCGCCGCCAACCGTCAGGCCGCAGCGCCTCCCTCCCAGTCACCCCGCCGGGGCGACAGCCCTCCCAAGGGGAGAGCATGACCGTCTATTTCATCGTCGGGATGACGAAGCTC
>JBIKTU010000260.1:0-3873 GCA_044347965.1 Caulobacter sp. | reverse complement strand
CGGAATCGGCGCCAACGGCGGTCTTCACGCGATCGGTAATTTCTTGCAGCGTAGCCATTGGCGGCCTCCCGTTATGATGCGGAGAAACCGATAAACTGGCCGCGTTCAACGCACAAGCGAACTGCGGCCGGCCAGTGAAAAAAGATGACGCTAGCGCCACTTTTGGCCCCTTCGCCGGGGGCCGACCTGCCGGACTAGTTCGTCTTTCCCGACAGAAGGGCCCGTGTGGGGGCCTTGGCGAACTTCAACACCTGCGCGCCCGGCAAGGCCGCGGGTCGGTAGATCGCCATGCCCTTGAACTGGGGCAGCGGCGCGATCCGGCCTTCGCCCAGCAGGGCGTTTCCCGACGGCGCCCCCGCGAACAGCACCTGCTCCATCTTCGGCACGGCGAAGCCGATCACGCCGGCGCGCTTCTTGATGGCGGCGTTGCACTGGTCGATGGCGGCGACGAGGTCGGCGGCGGCCACCGTCTCGCCAAGCCGGACGACCGGCTGCATCTCCATCGAGATCGAGAACCTGTCCGTCGGGCTCTTCCGGTCGACGTCAAGCACGCCGTCCTTCATCTCGGCAAGGGTCGGCATGCGGGTGACGCGGCCGTCCGCGGCCAGCGTCAGCAACGTCCGACCTCCGCCAGGCATCACCACGAACAGGTTCTGCCCCCCGGCCGGCTTGCCGTTGACCTTCAGGTAGTAGGCCATCACGAACCGCGACCGTTCGGCGGCCGGGATGCCCAGGTAGAGGTCGTAATAGGGAAAGACCTTCTTGAGCGGGGGGGCGGGCTTCTTCCTTTCGTCCGCCGCCAGCGCCGCGCCGGGGGCGACGGTCAGGGCGGCGGCGGTCAGGATCAGGTCGCGACGGCTCTGGCTCATTTCGGCTTCACCAGCTTGAGGGTCATGCGATCGCTCTCGCCGATCGCATCGTACTTGCTGTGGTCGAAGCCGGGCTGGGGCGGCTGGCCGCGCGGGGCCGACAGGCGGGTGGGCGGAAGGGTCCAGACGCCGAAGGGGTGGTCCTTTGTGTCCTTGGGATTGGCGTTGATCTCGGACTGCGACGCCAGCTTGAAGCCGGCCTCCTGGGCCAGCTGCAGCGCGAAGGCCGTCTGCACATAGCCGTCGGCGGCCAGCACGTCCTGCACCTTGCCCGGCGTGGCCCGATGTTCCTCGATGCCGAGGACGCCGCCCGGCTTGAGGGCTGCGAACGCCGCCTTGAACGCCTTGTCGGCGATGCCGGCGGCCATCCAGTTGTGCAGGTTGCGCAGGAACAGCACCAGGTCGGCCGAACCGTCCGGGGCCACCGGCCCGCTGGTCGGCCCGAAGGCGGTGACCTCGACCTCGCCATACAGTTTCGGCCTGGCCGCCAGACGCGCCTTGTAGGCCTCGACGATCCGGGTCGTGGTCTCGTCGGTCGGCTGCAGGTTGGCGGCGTAGAGCTTGCCCCGGGTCTCGGCGAGATAGGGGGCGAGGATGTCGGTGTACCAGCCGGCGCCGGGCCAGAACTCGACGACGGTCATGCCGGGGGCGAGCCCCCAGAAGGCGAGGCTCTCCACCGGATGGCGCCAGACGTCCCGCGCCCTGTCGGCGGCGGAGCGCCAGTCGCCGGCCAGGGCCCCGGCGATGGTGTCCGGGCCGCCCTTGACCTTCGGGGGCTGGGCTTCGGACTTGCCGTCCTTGGCCGGACCGCAACCGGCAAGCGCCAGGCCGATCCCGCCGGCGAGAAACAGACGACGGGACGCCACCAGCGCGGACAATGACATGAACTCTTCCGACAAGGCCGCCCCCGCACCGTCTGCCAACGGCTTACAGCGACCGTCCCCCGAGGTCAAAAGCCGCTACTTCGGCTTCACGAACCGCAGGGTCATCCGGTCACTCTCGCCGATAGCGTCATATTTTGTCCGGTCAAAGGCGGGATTGGCCGGCTGGCCAGCCGGGGCGGTGCGCTTCACCGGCGGCAGGGTCCAGACGCCGAAGGGATGGTCCTTGGTGTCCTTGGGGTTGGCGTTGACCTCCGACTGCGCGGCCAGCTTGAAGCCGGCCTTCTCGGCGGCCGCGACCACCGTGGCGACCGCGACATAGCCGTCGGTAACGCCCGGAACTTCCGGACGAGGATCGGCGCGATGCTCCTCGATGGCCAGGACGCCGCCCGGCTTCAGGACGGCGAAGAAGTCGGCCATCGACTTCGACAGCATGTCGCCCTGGTACATGAAGTTGTGGATGTTGCGGGCGGTGATCACGATGTCCGCCGAGCCGGCGGCGCCCAGCGGGCCCGACACCGGACCGAAGCCGACGTACTGGACCGCGCCGTACTTGCCGGCGTCGCTGAACTTCGCCTCGAAGTCGGCGCGGCTCTTGCGGGCGGCGTCGGAGATCTTCGGATTGTTCAGGTCGGCGGCCGTGGCGACGTAGGTCCCGCCGGTCGCCTTGGCGTAGGGGGCCAGGATCTCGGTCCAGTAGCCGCCGCCGGGCGACACCTCGATCACGGTCAGGCCGGGCTTCAGCCCCCAGAACTTCAGGGTCTCGTAGGGATGCCGGGCCCCGTCCCGGGCGACGTTGGCGGGCGCGCGGTCCGCGCTGGCCACGGCGGCCTTCAGGGCGGCGTCGTCGGCGGCCCGGGCGGTCATCGCCGCACCTCCGGCCAGAAGGAGGCCCGTTGAAAGGGCGATCGCCAGTCTGCGCGTCATCATAGCCGTTGCTCCCTGATCGTTGTCGCAGGCCAACCTACCGATCAGCGGTGGACGATCAAGTGAAGGTCTTGAAACCTGGGGCGGCCGCGCCCACCTCGATTGTCGAAGGCGCTGGATCCCGGGCCTTCCGGATCACAGGCGGGCGCTTCGGGCCCGGCGACGATCCGCCCACAAAACGCAACCTTGCTTGTTCAAGAAGGATGTAACGCACATGCGCACTGTCGATTTCTCCCCCCTGTATCGCTCTGTCGTCGGCTTCGACCGGCTCGCCGCCCTGCTCGACCAGGCCGCGACCCAGGACAGCGCCTCGGGCTATCCGCCCTACAATATCGAACGCACTGACGAGAACGCCTACCGCATCGAGCTGGCGGTCGCCGGCTTCCGGCCGGATGAGCTGACCATCGAGGTCAAGGAGAACCTTTTGACCGTCACCGGCCGCAAGGCGGCCAACGACGACGCCCGCAAGTTCCTCCATCGCGGCCTCGCCGAGCGCAACTTCGAACGCCGCTTCCAGTTGGCCGACTACGTGATCGTCACCGACGCCGCGCTCGACAACGGCCTGCTCTCGGTGTCGCTGAAGCGCGAGCTTCCGGAAGCTCTGAAGCCCCGGACGATCGCCATCTCCACCAACGGTGAAAAGCTGATCGAAGCCAAGAGCAAGAAGGCCGCGTAGGCCGCACCTGCTGACAGACGGCTACCAATGGCAGCGGGAAAAGGGCGGCGCGGTGCGTCGCCCTTTTTCTATGCCGCTTCCAGGCCGATGGTCGTGCTGATCTCGGCGTCGCGGAACGAGGTCTTCTCCATCCGCGCCCCGGTCAGATCCGCGCCGCGCAGGTCGGCGTTGTCGAGCACGGCGGAGGTCAGGTCCGCCGCCTGAACAAAGGCATAGCGCATGGTGGCGCTGGTCAGGGAGGCCGGGTTTTCACGGCCCGGCCCGATCGGCAACACCCCCAGGATCGCGCCGCGCAGGTCCGCCTTGGTCAGGTTGGCTCCGGCCAGCTTGGCGCCGCGAAGATCCGCCTTGATCAGCGACGCGCCGCGCAGGTCCGCGCCCTCGAAGTTGGCGCCCTGCAGCTGGGCGCCGCTGAGATCCAGCCCCACCATACAGGCGCCCTTGGCCGACATCGCCGTCAGCCGCGAGCCCTTGAGCGCGTCGCCGAGCGGACGAAGATCCTCTCCGTCCAGCTTCGCGG
>JBIKTU010000314.1:0-3444 GCA_044347965.1 Caulobacter sp. | reverse complement strand
ACGCTCCAGCCCCATGCCGGTGTCGATCGAGGGCTTGGGCAGGCTGGTGCGCGACCCGTCGGCATGCTGCTCGAACTGCATGAAGACCAGGTTCCAGATCTCGATGAACCGGTCGCCGTCCTCGTCCGGGCTGCCCGGAGGCCCGCCGGCGATGCTGTCGCCATGGTCGAAGAAGATCTCCGAGCAGGGACCGCAGGGGCCGGTGTCGCCCATGGACCAGAAGTTGTCGCTGGTCGGGATGCGGATGATGCGGTCGTCGGAGAGGCCGGCGATCTTCGTCCACAGGGCCGCCGCCTCGTCGTCGGTGTGGTAGACGGTGACCAGCAGCTTCTCCTTCGGCAGGGCGAAGTCGCGCGTCAGCAGGGTCCAGGCATGCTCGATCGCCTGTTCCTTGAAGTAGTCGCCGAAGCTGAAATTGCCCAGCATCTCGAAGAAGGTGTGGTGGCGGGCGGTGTAGCCGACGTTGTCCAGGTCGTTGTGCTTGCCGCCGGCGCGGACGCACTTCTGCGACGACACCGCGCGCGGCGAGGCCGGGGTCTCGGCGCCGGTGAAGGCGTTCTTGAACGGCACCATGCCCGCGTTGACGAACAGCAGGGTCGGATCGTTCTGCGGCACCAGCGGGGCCGAGGGCGTCACCGCGTGGCCGGCCTTGCCGAAGTAGTCGAGAAAGGCGCCGCGGATATCGTTGAGACTCTTCATGGTCCGGTCAGATCGTCACTGTCAGGGCCGGGCGCGTGGCCCTTTGCCGGTTGATGCTTTGATGCCGGTTCCATAGCCGCGCCCCGGCCAAATCCCAAAGGAAAAGGCTCGCCCGCCACGCGAGAGGCCCCGGCTGCACCGACGCCGGACAGGGTCGGGGGAGGGCCCGCGCCGGACGCCGCCCGCCCGGGCGCCGTCGCTGAACGCAGAAAGGACGCCCGGCTCCGTGGGAAGCCGGACGTCCTTGCCGTCGGGCGCCGTGCGGGGTTCGCGCGGGCTTCATGGGCGGGTGGGCCCGCGCGAGGCGGGGCCCGACGGTGTCCTGTGAGGGGGCGGGGGCGGGCGTCGAAGGCCGGGGACACGAACCGCTGCGCGGATCATGTCCCCCCTCGGGGGCTAGGGTTCGCCCTCGTCGGCCTCGTCGCCTTCGGGGCCGCCGACCAGCAGCTCTTCCTCGATCTTCTCGGACTTGGCGCGGACGGCCTTCTCGATGCTGCCGGCGATGTCCGGGTTGCCCTTAAGGAACTCGCGGACATTGTCGCGGCCCTGGCCGATGCGCTGGTCGCCGTAGGAGAACCAGGAGCCGGCCTTGTCGATCACCCCGGCCTTGACGCCCAGGTCGATGATCTCGCCAAGCTTGGAGATCCCCTCGCCGTACATGATGTCGAACTCGACCTCGCGGAACGGCGGGGCGACCTTGTTCTTGACCACCTTCACCCGGACGTTGTTGCCGAGGATCTCGTCGCGCACCTTGATCGAGCCGGTGCGGCGGATGTCGAGGCGGACCGAGGCGTAGAACTTCAGCGCGTTGCCGCCGGTGGTGGTCTCCGGGCTGCCGTACATCACGCCGATCTTCATGCGGATCTGGTTGATGAAGATCACCAGGGTGCCGGCCTTGGAGATCGAGGCGGTCAGCTTGCGCAGCGCCTGGCTCATCAGACGGGCCTGAAGCCCGGGCAGGCTGTCGCCCATCTCGCCCTCGATCTCGGCGCGCGGCGTCAGGGCGGCCACGGAGTCGATGACGATGATGTCGACGGCGTTGGAGCGCACCAGGGTGTCGGTGATCTCCAGCGCCTGCTCGCCGGTGTCCGGCTGCGAGACCAGCAGCTCGTCCAGGTTCACGCCCAGCTTGCGGGCGTACTGCGGATCGAGCGCATGTTCGGCGTCGACGAAGGCGGCGGTGCCGCCGGCCTTCTGCACCTCGGCCACCACATGCAGGGCCAGCGTTGTCTTGCCCGAGCTTTCCGGGCCGTAGATCTCGACGATCCGACCCTTGGGCAGGCCGCCGATGCCCAGGGCGATGTCCAGCCCGAGCGACCCGGTCGAGACCGCCTCGACCTCGATCTTGCTCTTGGAGCCGAGCCGCATCACCGAGCCCTTGCCGAAGGCGCGGTCAATCTGGGAGAGCGCCGCTTCAAGAGCGCGCTGCTTGTCACCTTCGTCGCGTGTCACGAGTCTCAAAGCCGCCTGGTTCATGGGAGTGCGCATCCTTATTCCGATTCTGGTTCCGCCCGCGTGCTCCCGCCGGATTGCGGAAGCGGCCCTCGCCGACCGCAGGCATGATGTGCACGGTTTGTTCCAGTTCGCAATATGTTCTCTTTCGCCGCCCGCAACTTTTTTCGCGATCAGGTTGTCCCGGGCGTCTTCATCGCCGGCGCGGGCGGCGTGCGCGCCGCGCCGAACGCCGCCGCCCTTGGCGCGGGCCGCCGCTGACGCTGACGCTGACGCCGGCCTAGCGTCTCGCCTCGGCCTTCAGGTCCTCGACCATGCGCACCAGCAGCCGCTGCGCCTCCGGATCAGCCGCCAGGGCGTCGGTCACCCGCTCGATCACCTGCTGGAACCGCGCCTCGCCGACCACCTCGGCGCTGAACTGGTCGTTCAGGATCGACTGCACCAGCGCCCGCTTGAGGAGCCGGTCGGGCGTTCCCTCGGCCCGCGCCAGTTCCCGCAGCGGATCGGCGCGGCCGGCTTGCGCGCCAGGAGCGGGCGTGGACGGCCGCCCACGCGCCCGCTCAAGCAGCCGCTGGCGGAGGATCTGGGCGATGCGGTTGGCGTTGGAAACGGGATCCATGGCCATGAGATAGCCTCCCCGGGCGGGCGGAACCATGGAGTCTCTTCAACGCGCGGCTTGCTTCAGCGGCGACGGATGGAAGTCATCAGACGCGGGCCATCAGCTGTGTCGCGCCAAATCCGGTGCGGGCGCAACTCGGCGACGGGGCGTTTACGCTCGATTGTCGGGCAACAATCGATCATCGATTATCGATAAAGAGTGTGTGTCCCCGTTTCGGTCCCGTTTCCGGTTGTTTGTGCTCGATCGTGAGCCTCGCGTCCCCGCGCGGCACAATTTGGCCATCGGCGGTGCCGGGAGCCGCCTTAGAGGGGTGTTCGGAAGGGACAGGTACGGTGCCGATATAAGGGTGCTCAAATTTCCTAGAGCAGCCATTTAAGCGCTGTGTCCAACGCCTTGTCCAAGCTCTTGAACAGCGTCGAAGCTGTGCAGGGGAAATCCTTGGAGTTTCTCTTCTTTCCGCCGTGTCGATATTGGACGGCATGGATGATCAGGTTCGTGCCAGATGGAGGATCAATCCAAATCTGGACCTTTTCCTTTCCTTCTAACTGTAGGAAAAAGGTCCTAACCTCTGTTCCTTGATATTCAGTCAGCCACTGAATGGAGTTTTCTACGGCCCATGATGAAATGGTTGGGTCGATAGTTTCGTATGGGCTCATGGCAGCGGTTTTCCTGGG
>JBIKTU010000259.1:0-3884 GCA_044347965.1 Caulobacter sp. | reverse complement strand
AGCTGGCCGGTCCAGCCGCGGGCGGCGCGGTCGGCGGCCAGGCCTCCGATGGCGGTCAGGCAGGCCAGGAAGCAGAGCACCGCGACCACGAAGACCAGGGCTCCGTCGCGCGGGTCCTTGCGCGGCAGCAGCGGCGCGGGCTTCCAGCGGCGCGGATCGAAGATGTCGCTCATCCGGCCCGCTCCCCGACGCCGCGGCCGAACATCCGAAGCCGGCCGCGATCCAGGTGGAGCACAGGCTGCCCGGAGCGGGCGACGAGGTCCTCATCGTGGCTGGCGATCAGCACTGTGGTGCCCAGCCGGTTGAGCTCGACGAACAGCTTGAGGATGCGGATGGCATGGGCGTCGTCGACATTGCCGGTCGGCTCGTCGGCCAGCAGGATGTCGGGGCGATTGACCACCGCCCGGGCGATGGCCAGCCGCTGCTTCTCGCCGCCGGACAGGGTCGGGGGCAGGGCGTGCATGCGGTCCTTCAGCCCGACCCACGACAGCAGCTCGGCGACATCGGCGCGGTAGGACTCAGGCTTGGCGCCGGCGATGCGCAGCGGCAGGGCGACGTTGTCGAAGGCCGACAGGTGCTCAAGAAGCCGGAACTCCTGGAAGACTACCCCGATGCGGCGGCGCAGGAACGGCCGGTCGGCCGCGTGCACGGCGTCGACATCGCGACCGAACAGTTCAATGGTCCCTCGAGAGGGACGTTCGGCGAGATAGATCAGCTTCAGCAGGCTGCTCTTGCCCGCGCCCGAAGCGCCGGTGAGGAAATGAAAACTGCCCGCGGCAAGGTCGAACGAGACGTCCTTCAGGACCTCCGGCGCGCGCCCGTAGCGCATGCCGACGCCGTCGAAGCGCAACACGGGCCCGGCGACCGCGTCGCCCTCGAATACGGCGTTCTGGTTTCTGGACATGGGAGCCGAAATCGGCGACCTCGGGAGGAGGAGCGGGGAGCGTCCGATTCGCCGGCATGATACTGACCTGTCCCGAGTGCGCTACCCGATATTTCGTGCCTGACGACAAGGTCAGCGCCAGCGGCCGGACCGTGCGCTGCTCGGCCTGCGGCAACCGCTGGACCGCCGAAGGCCAGGCCGATCTCGAGCTGTTCGTCGACCCCGAGGCCGGGGCCCTCGCCAAGGACGCCGACAAGTCGGAAGAGACGCCGGTCAGCGACTTGCCCGGCGAGGAACTGCCCAAGGTCTTTCGGCAGAAAGCCACCAACGAGCGCCGCGTGCGCGAGGCCGCCACCGTCGGCGTGGTCTGGGCCGGCATGGCCGTGGCCGTGATGGCCCTGGCGCTGGGCGGGGTCGTCTTCCGCGGCTCGGTCGTCGAGATGTGGCCCCGCACGGCCAGCGCCTTCGCCGCCGTTGGCCTGGACGTCAATCGTG
Source organism: Caulobacter sp. (assembly GCA_044347965.1). Lineage (GTDB taxonomy): Bacteria > Pseudomonadota > Alphaproteobacteria > Caulobacterales > Caulobacteraceae > Caulobacter. The sequence continues at coordinate 2,506 of JBIKTU010000259.1, read as the reverse complement.
TGGGGCTGGAGATCGAGGAGGTCGCCGCCGAGGCCGCGCTGCAGGACGGCCATGCCGCCCTGGCGGTGTCGGGCGTCATGCGCAACGTCGAGGATCGCCCGGTCACCGCGCCGCCGCTGCGCATCAGTCTGCTCAACAAGGCCGGCAAGGTGGTGGCGGTAAAGCTGGCCAGCCCGGCCGATCCGGTGATCCCGCCGGGCGAGACGCGCCACTTCGCGCTGGCCCTGCTGGATCCACCGACCACGGCCGCGACGCTGGAGGTCAGCTTCGACCTGACCAAGGGGGCCAAGGGCGAGACCTCGAAGCATCCGGCGCCGAAGGGCGAGACAAAGCGCGTCGCCCTGCGCGGAGAGGTCGGGTCCGAGGCGGCCGATCACGGGCCCGCCGCGCCTGGCCACGCCCCGGCCGGCGAAACCGTTCTGGAGGCCACGCCCATGGTCGAGGACGCCGCCCACGCCCCGGCGGAGGGCCACTGATGAGCGAGCCGCAGCCGACGGTCCTGTTGTCCGAACAGGAGGTCGCCGCCCGCGTCGCCGCCGTGGCCGAGCAGATCGCACCGCGCATCGACGACGAGACGGTGATGGTCTGCCTGCTGACCGGCGGCATCTGGTTCGCGGCCGACCTGACGCGAGCCCTGGCCCGGCTCGGCCGCCTGACCAAATTCGACGCCCTGTGGCTGTCCTCCTACCGCGACGAGCGCCAGAGCTATGGCCGCTGCGAGGTCCGCGCCGATCTGCAGCGCCCGGTGCTGGGCCGCAAGGCGCTGATCGTCGACGACGTGTTCGATACCGGCCTGTCGCTCAGCGAGGCCGCGCGGCTGGTCAAGGATGCCGGGGCCAGCGAGGTGCTGACCGCCGTCTTCGCCAGCAAGCCCTGGCCCACCGAACGCGCCATCCAGCCCGACTTTGTGGCCTGGGAAGCGCCGCCGAGGTTCCTCGTCGGCTACGGCATGGACGTGGCAGGCGGTATGCGCGGACTGCCATATGTCGGGGCGATGGACTGAGGCGAGGCGGTCTCGCGCGCTCTGGGGGGCTCCATTGGCCTGCCAGCCGTTCAGATCCAAAGGGCCGTCCACAGTGTTCACCGGGAGAATTTCCCGGCCTGTCTGGCGACCGTGCGCGCTTTCGTCGAGGACCAGTGACTCCTGCGCGCCAGCTTCACATCTCCCGACCTGGCGCCGGAAACGAAGCTGGCCGACGAGCAGCTAAAGGGGGCTCGGGTCGGAGGTTCCTCGTAGGTCCGCCCGACCGGCCGCAAGCCCCTGGTCAGAGATTTGACCCCGGGGACTCTGGCGCCTAGCCTTGGCGTCCATGACCACACTGACCACTCTGAGCCCCGGCGAGGGCCGCACGATCCTGCTGGTGGTGGCCCATGCGGACGATCCCGCGTTGTTCCTGGGCGGCACGATCCTGCGCTGGACCGACGCCGGATGGCGCGTCGTCTGTGTGCGGGTGACCGATGACCGTTGGGACTCGCACGACCTGTCCGAGGCGGAGACCATCACGCGCAATGCCGCCGAGTTCCGCAACGCCGCCGCCGCCCTCGGCATCGCCGAGATCGTCGAGCTGGGCTATGCGACGGACGTTCTGGGCGATGCCAGCGAGGTCGCGCTGCGCGAGCATGTGATCCGCCAGATCCGTACCCACCGGCCCTACGCCCTGGTCACCTTCGATCCCTACGCAATGTATGGCGAAGACAATCAGGATCACATCAAGGTCGCCGCCGCGGTCGACGAAGCCTTCTGGTGCAGCCAGTTCCCGCTGCATCATCCCGAGCATCTCACCGCCGGGCTGGCCCCACACGGCTGTTTCGAGCGCTGGTACTTCGGGCGTTCGGTGGTGCAGGTGACCGATGTGATCGACATCGCGCCGGTGCTGGAGCGCAAGCTGGAGGCCGCTCTCTGCCACCAGACGATGCTGCGGAACTATGTGAACCAGGTGCGGATGCAGGCGAGGACCGGCGGATGGACGCTGCCTATGCTGGACGAGGTCGCCGGTGGCGGCGACCTCAGACCCTTTGTCGAAATGCTGATCCGGGGCGGCGCCCGAGAGGTCGGACAGCGGCACGATCTGGACGCCGCGGAAGAATTTCGCGTCGTGCGGTTCGGCGGCCTCGAGGGATTACTCGGGCGGCTCGGTCGCAGACTCTGAACCGGGTGGTGTAGGCAGTTGGCGGCGCGTCGGCGTGATTTCCGCCAATGGGACCTGGGCGCGATTTCAGTTCTGACAAGCCAGGATCTCGGCGCGCTGGCCAGTGTCTGGTCGCCCCCTAGCGGTCACGACCCGGGCCCTGCCTCAAGACCCCTCCCACCCGAACACATCCTCCACCCCGACGCCGAACACGCGCGAGATCCGGAACGCCGCTTCCAGCGAGGGCGAATACTTGCCGGCCTCGATGGCGACGATGGTCTGGCGGGTCATACCGATGGCATCGGCCAGGGCCTGCTGGGTCATCTCGCCGTGGTCGAAGCGCAGGCGGCGGATCTGGTTGCGGATGGGCGGCGGGC
>JBIKTU010000258.1:0-3887 GCA_044347965.1 Caulobacter sp. | reverse complement strand
GTCCGTTCGATGCCCGGCATGCAGATGATGCTGGCGGCCGACGGCAAGGTGACGTCCTGGGGTCTGTTCTGCACCGGCGTGATGGGCATGGCCCGCGCGCAGAGCCCCGACAGCGCCAACAGCCAGTTCTTCTTCATGCGTGGCCCCTATCCCTCGCTGGACAACAACTACACGGCCTGGGGCCGGGTGATCTCCGGTCAGGAGGCTGTCGGTGCCATCAAGGTCGGCGAGCCGGCGCCCGCGCCGCAGGACGTCATGAAGACCGTCCGCGTGCTGGCCGACCTGCCGCCGGCGCAGCGTCCGAAGGTCCAGGTGCTCGACGTGGCCGGTCCGACCTTCAAGGCGATGGTGGCCGAAGCGAAGGCCAGGGCCGGCGGACGGCCGCTCAATCCCTGTGACATCGAAATTCCGGCCAGGATCGGCTGACAGAGGCCCGCCATGCGTCACGACACCCTGTTGCTCGCCGCCGCGGCCGCTCTGGCTTTCGTCTCGCCGGCGCTGGCCGCCCCCGGACCCTCCGACTGGCGCACGCCCGATCCTGACGATGTGCTGGTCATCGACACCAGCAAGGGCCGGGTGATCGTCGAGCTGGTCCCCGAGGTCGCGCCCGGCCATGTCGCGCGGCTCAAGGATCTGGCCCGCAAGGGAACCTACGACGGACGCACCTTCTTCCGGGTCATCGACCGTTTCATGGCCCAGACCGGCGATCCGACCGATACCGGGGAGGGCGGCACGGACCTGCCCGACCTGAAGGCCGAATTCACTTTCCGTCGCACCGCCGAGCTGCCGTTCGCCATAGCCTCAAGCCCCTGGGGCACGGAGGAGGGCTTCGTGAAGTCTCTGCCCGTGATCAGCCAGGCCTTGAGCTGGAGCGAGATGACCGCCGACGGGAAGGTCGCCGCCTGGGGCAGCTACTGCCCCGGCGTGGTCGGCATGGCGCGCGGCGACGAGGTCGACAGCGCCAACAGCCAGTTCTTCCTGATGCGCCAGCCCTATCTGTCGCTCGACAAGCGCTACACCGCCTTCGGCCGGGTGATCAGCGGTCTGGAGGCGATCCGCGCCATCAAGACCGGAGAACCGGTGGCCGCGCCCCAGGACCGGATGGACCGCGTGCGTGTTCTGGCCGATATACCCGCTTCCGAACGCCCGGCCGTGCGGGTCATCGACCCGGCCGGCTCCTGGTTCAGGGGCGAGATCAAGCGGCAGCGCAAGGACAAGGGCGCCGACTTCTCGCTCTGTGACGTGAACATCCCTGTGAAGGTGGAATAGCCCCCATGACGACCGACGCCGAAAACACCCTGCTGCTGACCACCGAAACCGGTGTGGTCACCATCAAGCTTCGTCCTGACCTGGCCCCGGGCCATGTCGAACGGATCAAGGAACTGACCCGGGAGGGCTTCTATGACGGCGTGGTCTTCCACCGGGTCATCCCGGGCTTCATGGCCCAGGGCGGCGATCCGACCGGCACCGGCTCTGGCGGCAGCAAGAAGCCGGACCTGAAGGCCGAGTTCTCGCGCGAGCCCCATATCCGCGGCGTCTGCTCGATGGCGCGGACCAACCAGCCGCACTCGGCCAACAGCCAGTTCTTCATCTGCTTCGACGACGCCACCTTCCTCGACGGCCAGTACACCGTCTGGGGCGTGGTGACCGACGGCATGGACCACATCGACGCCCTGCCCAAGGGCGAGCCGCCCCGCCAGCCGGGCAAGATCGTCTCGATGAAGGTCGCCGCGGACGCGTGAGGTCAGGCGGGGCGGGACTGATCGCGGTCCCGCCTCCCGACGCGACCTAGAGCATGCCCGGGTCAGATGGAATCATCTGACCCGGATCAGCATGCTCTAGATTCAAACACTTAGAGCGCGTTCGGGCGGCGGAACCGCGTACACTTCCGCCTAACGCGCTCTAGGGGCGGGCCAGTTCGACGACGACCGGGTAGTGGTCCGACCCCAGCTCCGGCCCGCGTCGCACCGCGACGGTCTTCCAGTCTGATCCGGCATAGACCTGATCGATGGCCAGGATCGGGAAGGGCGCCGCGAACCGCAGGCGCGAGAACCGGCCGGCCGGCCAGGTGAACAGCGCCCGTGTTCGCCGCTCCAGCCCGAACAGGCGATCCTGACGCCTCAGTGAGAACGACCACGGCGTGGAGTTGAAATCACCCGTGACGATCAGACTCTCCTTCGGGAAGGTCTCGAGAACCCTCGCCAGCCTGAGTGTCTGCTGCTGCTGCGGTCCGGCCGGAACCGGCCAGGTGTAGTGGGCGCCGACGACGGTGTAGGAGCCCCGGCTGCCCCTGAAGGTGGCCCAGGCCCCCATCAGATTGGCCTTCGACACCCCCGCCTGCAGGCCGCCCTCCGCGACCGGCGCGCGCTTCGCCAGGATCATCGTCGAACAGGCGCGCGGTTCCGCGCAGGTGGTGCGGTGCGGGTACCGGTCCGCCAGAGCGCGGGCGACGCCGCCTGATCTGGCGAAGCCTTCCTGGAAGACGATGATGTCCGGGTCCTCCTGGAGGATCCATCGGGTCGTTGCCTCCGGGTCGCGATTGCGACCCCAGAGGTTGAACTGGATGACCTTCAGCGTCGGTCCATCGACGGGTCCATGCTTCTGGCCGGCTTTGGCGAGCAGTTCCGGACCCATCAGCATCATCGCCGACAGGCCGCCGACCAGCGCAATCCCGGGCGTCAGTCCTCCCCGGCGCCCCGCCAGCGCCCAGGCCGCGACAGCGACCAGGACACCGAGCAGAAGCCACGGCGTGAAGTGGGTCAGGATGTCGAGCCGGTCGCTGAACCGCCCGCCCTGCGCCAGCACCAGGAGCAGGGCGCAGCCGGCCGCGAGCAGCAGGGCGCCGGCGCGGGCCAGGGCGGAAAGGAAGGCGAGGAGGGTTCTCACTCGCCCGGTCTAGCATGCAATTCGTGCAGGCGCGGTGCAGCCGTCGCGCCGGTTCGGCGCCGCCTCATTCGCCGACGAAATAGACCATGGCCACGGGTCGGGCCGGCGCCTCGCCGACCTTCAGCAGGCCACGGAGCACAGGGGCCTGGCTGGAGCCGTCATTGCGCGCCTGGGCCAGGGCCGCCGGATCGAAGTTTCCATTGAACAACACCTCGCCAAGCTTCGGATCGTCACCCCTGAACGTCACCTTGCCGGTCGACAGGCTATAGGCCTGCGGCAGCACGCGGACGCTGACGGCATGCGCCCCGCCGCCCATTTCGTTGGTCTGGATCGGACTGGTGACGTCGTCGAACTGCAGCAGGATGGGGCCGAACACCGAGGCGCGCTCGCCCTTTTCCCATTGCTGGAAGTCGCTGGGCGCGCCGATCCCCAGATGGGTCAGGCGATAGTTCCCGATCTGCACCGGCTGGGGCGTCATATAGAAGCCCGAGGCATCGAAGGCGGCCTCATGCCGAAATCCGGGGGCGACCTCGACCGGCGCGGGCTCGACGACCGGCGCGGCGGGCTGCGCCGCCTCGGCCGGGGCCGGCGGCGGGGCGTCGGCCTTGTCGGTCTTGCGGTTGCAGGCGGCTGTGAAGGCGACGGCGCCGATGCTCAGCGCGATGATCGCGAAACGCATGAATATCCCCGAGGTTGTCGGCCCAATGTGTGGATCGCGACCGGTGTTGTCCATCGCGCGCTTGACGAAGAGGCCGAGACGTGGCGGTTCGCCCGCCCATGCGCCTGTCCGATTTCGACTTCGACCTTCCCGAGCGCCTCATCGCGCTGCGCCCGGCCAGCCCGCGCGAAAGCGCCCGTCTGCTCGTCGTCCGCCCCGGCCAGGGACGCGAGGATATGACCGTTGGCGACCTGCCGTCCCTTCTCCGCGCCGGCGACGCACTGGTCTTCAACGATACGCGCGTGATCCCCGCACGGCTCGATGGCCTGCGCGAAGGCCGTGG
>JBIKTU010000257.1:0-3900 GCA_044347965.1 Caulobacter sp. | reverse complement strand
TGGTCAGGAAGTCGACGCCGGCGGACCGCATGTCGTCCATTACCTGCATGACCTCCTCCTTGGCCTCGCCCAGGCCGACCATCAGGCCGGACTTGGTGAAGCGGCGCGGATCGCGGTCCTTGACCCGCTCCAGCAGGCGCAGGGAGTTGTAGTAGCGCGCGCCAGGCCGGATCGACAGGTACAGGCGGGGCACGGTCTCGAGGTTGTGGTTGAAGACGTCGGGCGTCAGGATCTCGATCGTCGTGTCCGGCGCGGCGGCGCGGATGGCGTAGACAACGGCGGCGAAGTGGGCGGCGCCGCCGTCGGCCAGGTCGTCGCGGTCGACCGAGGTGATCACGACGTGCTTGAGGCCCATCTTCGCGACCGCCTCGGCAACGCGAGCGGGCTCAGTCGGATCCAGCGGGTTGGGCTTGCCGGTGGCCACGTTGCAGAAGGCGCAGGCCCGCGTACAGATCTCGCCCATGATCATCATGGTGGCGTGCTTCTGGGTCCAGCACTCGCCGATGTTGGGACAGGCCGCCTCTTCGCACACCGTCGTCAGCCCGTGCTGGCGGACAATGTCGCGCGTCTCGTTGTAGCCGGCCGAGCCCGGCGCCCGCACGCGCAGCCAGTCCGGCTTGCGCAGCAGGGGCGTGTCCGGGCGCTTCTGCTTCTCGGGATGGCGCGGGCGCGCCTTGAGGGTGTCGATGACCGTCGCCATGGCGTCTAGATCGGCCTTCCGGGCGAAAGGATCAAGCCGGATGACGGCATATCGGCCTTGCGGGGTTCGCGACGCTCGCCAAAGAGCTCGCTCCTCACCCTGACGAGCTTTGTTGCAGCCAACCCGCTTTCGTCATCCTGAGGAGCGATCCGCCTGGATCGCGTCGCGAAGGACGCAGGACCGTGATGCGGCCCGGTTTGCCCGTGAGAGGCGCGCAGACTTGCAGCCAGGGCCGGATACACGGGAGACTGCCGCCGATGCGTCGCCTGGCCGCCCTCGCCTGTCTGCTTGTGCTCCTGTCCGGCTGCGGCGGGGCGGACGACCGCGCGCCGTTCACCGACAGCCGTATCCCGCCGTCGCTGGGCCCCGGCTTCTGGGCGCCGGAGGGCTGGGCCTGGGGCCTGATCGGCGTCGGCGAGGCGCCGGTGCAGCGCTACGGCGTGTCCAGCACGATGGGAACACCCCGGGCCAACATCCTGATCCTGACCGGCCAGGGCGAAACCGCCGAAGTGTGGTTCGAGACGGTAAGGACGTTGAACGCCGCGGGGTACACGGTCTGGGTCATGGAGCGCGCCGGACAGGGCGGCTCCGCCCGCTACGGCGGGCCACAAGACCTGATCCACGCCCCGACCTTCAACGACGACATCGCCGCCGTCCGGACAATGACCCGAACCATGGCGCAGGGATCGCCTGACACCCCGGTCGTCCTGATCGGCGCCGGGTTGGGCGGTCTGATAGCCCTGCGCGCCGCCCAGCAGGGCGCGGCCGTCGACGGACTGGTGCTGTCCGCCCCCGACCTGCAGCCGGAAGGCGCCCTGGACGGCTGGCAGATCTGGCTGGCGAAGGTCGGGCTGGGCGCCGTGCCGCAAGGGCTGGGCGCCGGCTGGACGCGGGAAGCGCCGAACGCCTTCGCGCGCGGCCTGACCGGCGACCGGGTCCGCGGTGACCTGCAGGCGGCGTGGCAGACGGCCAATCCCGACCTGCGCATGGGCGGGGTCAGTCTGGGGTGGCGGGGCGCCTTTGCCGAGGCGGCCACCGCGGCCGGCGAGGCCGCGCCGAACAGCCGGACGCCGACGCTGGTCCTGGCAGCGGCCGGCGGAGAGGGCGACGCCGTCTGCCGGGTCTTGCCGGCATGCAGGGCGACGCCGCTGGCCGGCGCACGCGCCCTGCCCCACCTCGACACGCCCGCCGTCAGGGCCGCATGGCGCACCGGGCTGGATGCCTTCGTGGGCGAACGAATCGCCGCGCGGGATGCAGCGCGTTTCCCGTCACCCAAATCGCCGCCGACTCACGGTTTGTGACACATCTTTTCAACACCCCCGGCGACCGATAGGGTCCCCCCAACGATACTTGTGGGAAACATACCGGGAGTTCTGCCCATATGCCGCGTGCTTACGACACGCGGGACGGAGAGCGGTCTGTCTTTGACGCCCTGCTCGAAGCCCGCGAACGATACGGGGCCAAGAAGCCGATCCTGGAAGACCAGGACCGCAATCCGCTCAGCTACACCGACCTGATCCGCGCCAGCTTCGCGCTCGGCCGAAAGATCGCCGGCTTCACCGAGAAGGGTGAGCGGGTCGGGGTCCTGTTGCCGTCCGGATCCGGCGTCGTGGTCACCTTCTTCGGCCTTCATGCCTTCGGGCGCATCCCGACGATGCTGAACTTCACCTCGGGCCTGCGGAACCTGCGGGCCGCCTGCAAGCTGGCCGGGGTCAAGCGCGTGCTGACCGCGCACCGCTTCATCGAGCAGGGCAAGCTGCATGACCTGATCGACGCCCTCGAGGAGAGCGCGGAGGTCATCTACCTGGAGGACGTTCGCGAGAAGATCGGCCTGGCCGACAAGCTGTTCGCGGCCACGGCGGGCCTCTTCCCCAAACAGTTCCGCGCCAATCTGGCTCCGAACGAGCCGGGCGTGATCCTGTTCACCTCAGGCAGTTTCGGCGCCCCGCGCGGCGTGGTGCTGAGCCACGCCAATCTGGTCAGCAATGTCCGCCAGATCGAGGCCCACATCGACCTGGACCCAGACTGGGTGATGTTCAACCCGCTGCCGACCTTCCACTGTTTCGGACTGACCGGCGGCGTGCTGCTGCCGATCCTGACCGGCATGAAGGCGTTCGAGTACCCCTCGCCGCTGCACATCAAGCAGATCCCGCCCCTGATCAAGGAGAGCGGCGCCTCGATCCTGCTGGCGACAGACACCTTCCTGAACCAGTACGCCCGCTCATCGGACGCCAACGAGTTGTCCGGTCTGAAGTTTATCGTCTGCGGCGCTGAAAAGGTTCGGGAAGAGACCCATAACCTGATCAACGAGCGGTTCGGAAACATCCCCGTGCTGGAAGGCTATGGCGCGACCGAGGCCTCGCCCGTCGTGGCGGTCAACAAGCCGGTCGACAACCGTCGGGGCACGGTCGGCGGCATGCTGCCCGGCATGGAGACCCGCATCGAGCCGGTCGAGGGCATCAAGGAGGGCGGCCGCCTGTTCCTGCGCGGGCCCAACGTCATGGCCGGCTACCTGAACGAGGCCGGTGGAATCGATCCCCTGCCCGGCGGCTGGCACGACACCGGCGACGTGGTCACCATGGAAGGCGACGACCGCTGGGTGACCATCAAGGGACGGGTGAAGCGCTTCGCCAAGATCGGCGGCGAAATGGTCTCCCTGACCGCCGCCGAAGACCTTGCCGTCGCCGTCTGGCCCGACGGCCGCCACGCGGTCATCGCCATGCCCGACAAGAAGAAGGGCGAGCGGCTGATCCTGTTCACTGACCGCGCCGACGCTGATATCGGCCCGCTGGTCGCCCACGCCCAAAGCATCGGCGCGCCCGAGCTGGCCGTACCGCGCCGAATCATCAGGATCGCCGAGGTGCCGGTCCTGGGCACCGGCAAGACGGACTATGTCGCCATCCAGCGAATGGCCGATACGGACTCGCGGGCGGCGTAGGGCCAAGGGGGGGGACTGACCGATGGAACGACTGTCCGGACTTGCGCCGCAGGTGCTCAGCATCCTGCGTATCGTCGCGGGTCTCGCCTACCTGCAGCACGGGCTGATGAAGATCTTCCAGTTCCCGGCGGCGGTGATGGAAGGGCCTCTGCCGCCCATCATGCTGGCGGCGGGCTGGCTGGAGATCGTCGGCGGGGTGCTCATCGCCCTCGGCCTGTTCACGCGACCGGCGTCCTTCCTGATGTCGGGCATGATGGCCGTG
>JBIKTU010000256.1:0-3901 GCA_044347965.1 Caulobacter sp. | reverse complement strand
AGGGTTGCTGGGCGGCGCGCCGCCCAAGGTCGGATGAGCGAGCCGCAAGACACGCCCCGGGAGCGCATGGCGCGTCTCATCCTCGCCCTGCGATCGCAGGGGGTCACCGATCCGCGCGTGCTCGACTCCATCGAGCGGACGCCGCGCGAGCTGTTCACGCCGGACCTGTTCAAGGAGCGGGCCTTCGAGGACTCGGCGCTGCCCATCGCCTGCGGGCAGACGATCAGCCAACCCTTCATCGTCGGGCTGATGACCCAGGCCCTGACCATCGAGCCCCGGGCCAGGGTGCTGGAGATCGGCACCGGCAGCGGCTACCAGACCGCCGTCCTCAGTCGGCTCTCACGGCTGGTCTACACCGTCGAGCGCTATCGGACCCTGATGAAGGAGGCCGAGGAGCGTTTCCGGACCCTGGGTCTCGTCAATGTGATCACCCGCTTCGGCGACGGCGGCGAAGGCTGGGCCGAGCAGGCGCCCTTCGACCGGATCATGGTCACCGCCGCCGCGCCAGAGGAGCCGAAGCGGTTGCTCGCCCAGCTCAAACCCAATGGCGTGCTGGTCGCGCCCATCGGAAAGGGGCCCGTACAGAGCTTGCGCCGCTACGCCGGAGACGGCCAGGGCGGTTTCAAGGTGGAGCTGCTGGGCGACGTTAGGTTCGTGCCGTTGCTGGACGGCGTGGCCCGGGAACTCTGACAAATTGCAAACCATCGACGGCGATACGGGCCTTGCGCCTCGAATCCGCCCAGAAGGTCGGCTGACAAGAACGTAACTGGAAGCCTTCCTGTGCTTAACGCAGGCTTAAGGCTGTCCGCACGATTCATTCGCGCTTAATCGAACGGAGCGGCGATGACCAATTTGATGATCCGGGTGGCCCTGGTCGCCGCCGCCGCGACCCTCGCGACCGCCTGCGCCTCGACGCCTCAGTACCCGACTGTCGCCGGCCGCGAGCCCGGGACGGGCCCACAGGCGCCTCGCCCGGCCTATCCGGTGAAGTCCTCCAACAGCGACTCCGACTTCATCGGCGACCGGTTGCCGTCGCCGTCGGCGCGGGTGGAATCGGCGACGCTGCCCGCCGTCGCGCCGTCGGCGTCCTCGGCCGCCGTCGAAACCGCCGCCCTGCCGCCGGTCTCCACACCCGAAGCCGCTCCGGAGTCCCAGCCGCGGGACGAGGCGCCGCCCGAACCCGTGATGGTCCCGGTGACAAAGACCGTCACCCTCGCGCCCGGCAAGGTCGTCGACGTCGACGGGCGCCCCAAGACCTACACCGTCAAGGAAGGGCAGGGGCTCGACGCTGTCGCCCGCGCCATGGGGTCCAGCCGCGCCGAGCTGGCGAAGATCAACGACCTGAAGGAACCCTACCGGCTGAAGCCCGGCCAGGTCCTCAAGGGGCCGGCCAGCCGCGCCAAGGCCTATGTCGTGGCGAGCGGCGACACCCTGATCGCCATCGGCCGCCGGTTCGGCGTGTCCGCGGCCGCGCTGGCGGAAGAGAATGACCTCGCCTCGACCTCGGCGATCCGGGTCGGTCAGAAGATCAAGCTGCCGCCCGGCGTCAAGGACGCCGGTCCGCAGAAGAAGACCATCACGGTCATGGAGCCCGCGCCTGGACAGCCCGCGCCCGCGCCTCGCCCACAGCCGGTGACCCCGCCGCCGGCGCCCGTGCCGCAACCCGTCGCCCCGCCGCCGGCCGTCACGCCCCGTCCGGCGCCCCCCGCGGTCACAACCCCGCCAGCGCCCAGGCCCGCTCCGGCCCGCCCCACGCCTGCCCCGACCCCGACGCTGGCTCCGCCGCGAACGGTCGTGACGCCGCCGGCGGCGGTGCGTCCGCCCGTGGCGACCCCCACCCCGGCCCCGGCGCGCCCGTCGGCGACCGCGCCGCTGCTGCCCGATGACCGGCCGCCGACCCTGTCCGACGCTGACATCACGGCGCTGGGCCGTGGTCGCTTCGACTGGCCGGTGCGCGGCGAGGTGATCTCCGACTTCGGGCCCAAGGGCGGCGGACGACGCAACGATGGTCTCGACATCGCCGCCCCGGCCGGGACCCCGGTTCGCGCCGCGGCGGCCGGCAAGGTCGTCTATTCCGGCGGCGATGTGCCCGGTTTCGGCGTCACCGTGCTGATCCAGCACGAGGACGGCTGGGTCACGGTCTATGGCAACCTGCAGACCGCCAGCGTGCGCATGCAGCAGGTTGTCCGGGCCGGCGAGCAGATCGGCGCCGTCGGGGCCAGCGGCGGCGCGCCGCGCCCGCAGCTGCATTTCGAGGTCCGCTACTCGCCGTCGCCGAAGTTCAAGGCCAAGGCCATCGACCCGGCGCTGGTGCTGCCGCGCTGATCCTGTCCCTTCCCGTCAAGGGGAGGGAAAGGGGCTACGCCGGAAGCGCCCTGCCCAGTTCACCCGCGAGATCGCGGATGAACTGCCAGGCGACCCGGCCTGAGCGCGAGCCCCGCAGCTGCGACCATTGCAGGGCGCGGCGCTCGAGGTCCGGCAGCGTGAGCGCAAACCGGTCGGCATAGCTCCGCACGGCGGCCAGGTAGGCGGCCTGGTCCATGGGCGGGAAGCCGATCCACAGTCCGAAGCGGTCGGAGACGCTGACTTCTTCCTCGGCGTCTTCGGCGGCGGCGATCATGCCGCGTCCCTCGGCGTGGTCGCGCGGCATCAGGTGGCGGCGGTTGGAGGTGGAGACGAACAGCACGTTCTCCGGCGGACCGGCGACGCCGCCCTCGAGCGCTGACTTCAGCGCCTTGGCCGCCGCCGCGCCGTCCTCGAACGACAGGTCGTCACACAGGACGACGAACCGCTCGCCGCGGGCTCGTAGCAGGTCGAACAGCGGCGGCAGGGCGGCGACCTCGTCGCGGTCGACCTCCACCAGCTTCAGCGCCGGATGCTCAGCGACCACGCTCATGAAGGCGGCTTTGGACAGCGAACTCTTGCCCGTGCCGCGCACGCCCCACAGCAGCACGTGATTGCTGGGCACGCCTCGGGCGAAGCGGGTCAGGTTCTCGACGAACCGCGCCTTCTGGCTGTCGATCCCGACCAGCAGGTCCAGCGCCAGCGGATAGTCCGGCGCCGGGAGGAAACCGCCGTCGACAGGGTCGTGACGGAACAGCCGCGCGGCCGAAAAGTCGGGCGCCGCCTTCGTGGGCGGCGCCATTCGCTCCAGCGCGTCGGCGATGCGGATGAGGAGGGCCTGTGTCTTATCGTCCATGACGGCGGATTACCGGGCCCGGGGCACATTGCAAAGCGCAGGGTCAACGCATAGTTTCCGCCGACCCGCGATGCGGCATGTCCGCCGCCGCCACAGCCCTTCCCTCGGAGACGAGATGTCCGACCCCAATCAGTTGATGAGCCTGGCCTTTCCGCTTGTCCTCATCGCCGTCCTCTACTTTTTCATGTTCCGGCCGCAACAGAAGCGCTTCAAGGAACATCAGACCATGGTGGCTAACCTGAAGCGCGGCGACCAGGTGGTCCTGTCCAGCGGCATGATCGGCAAGATCGTGCGCGTCGAGGACAAGGAAGCCGGGGTCGAGATCGCCCAGGGCGTCACCGTCAAGGTGGTCAAGACGATGATCGCCGAAGTGCGTGGCAAGGGCGAACCCGTCGTCGCCAACGACGCCAAGAGCTGACGCCGAAAAGGCCGCTGGACCCATGCTGACCCTCTCCCGCTGGAAGGTGATCGTCGTTATCGCGGCGATCCTCTTCGGCTTCCTGTTCACCCTTCCGAACCTGCTGCCGCAGGCGATGCGGGACGCGCTGCCGCCCTTCATGCCGAACAAGACCCTCAACCTGGGCCTCGATCTGCAGGGCGGCTCCTACCTGATGCTCGAGGTCGACACCCCGGCGCTGGTCAAGGAGCGTTCGGAAAACCTCATGGAAGACGTCGTCAAGACGCTTGAGGATGAGGGTATCC
>JBIKTU010000011.1:0-12982 GCA_044347965.1 Caulobacter sp. | reverse complement strand
CGCGCAGGATGTCGGGGCCCTTGTCCTGCAGCAGGGCGTTCAGCCAGTTCGTGACCTTGATGCCGTCCAGCGGCCTGTGCGAGGTCAGCGAGATCCCGCGGATGCCGGCCTCGGCCGCATGGTCGTGTGCCGCGTGACCATGGTGATCGTGGCCATGGTCGTGGTGATGGTGATCATGGCCGTGGTCGTGATCATGCTCGCAGGCCTCGTCATGGACATGGCCCGGCTCGCCATGCGCGGGATTGAGGAACTCCGGCTCCAGCTCGACGATGCGGTCGAGGTCGAAACCGCCCCGGCCGAGGATGGCGTCCAGCGGCACGGCGGAGCGCTGGGTGCGGTGGATCGGGGCCAGCGGATTGATACGGCGGATCTGGGCCTCGACCAGCGCCAGCTGCTGGGGCGTCACAAGGTCGGTCTTGTTGAGCAGGATCTGGTCGGCGAAGGCGATCTGCTCGACTGCCTCACGGCTGTCGGCCAGCCGCAGCGGCAGGTGCAGGGCGTCGACCACCGTGGTCACCGAATCAAGCCGCGTCCGGGCCCGGACGTCGTCGTCGACGAAGAAGGTCTGGGCCACCGGGCCAGGATCGGCCAGGCCCGTGGTCTCGACAATGATGGCGTCGAAGCCGCCCTTTCGCTTCATCAGGCCCGAGACGACGCGGATCAGGTCGCCGCGCACCGTGCAGCAGACGCAGCCGTTGTTCATCTCGAACACTTCCTCGTCGGCGCCGACCACCAGGTCGTTGTCGATGCCGATCTCGCCGAACTCGTTGACGATCACGGCGTACCGCTTGCCGTGATCCTCGGTGAGGATGCGGTTGAGCAGGGTGGTCTTGCCGGCCCCGAGATAGCCGGTGAGGACGGTGACGGGGATGCGGGCGGGGGTCTGGGTCATGGCCGCCTAGATAGGGGCGGAGGGCGGCGGGATCAAACGCCGGTTCAGGCCTCAAGGACCAGGACGATGACGCCCAGCGCGATCAGCACCCCGCCGAGGATGGCCGAATCGTAGCGCACCAGCCGGTCCAGCCGCAGCCGGGCCACGCCCGCCCAGGCCAGACTGATCAGCCCGATCATGCCGGCGAGAGTTCCCGCCAGGAAGACGCCGCTGAGCAGGGTCAGATGCGCCCAGCCGTTCGCGGCGTCGGTCAGATAGAAGGACAACAGAACTTCGCCGGGCGACAGGGCCAGCAGCCCGACCAGGCCCAGGGTGGCGGCGCGGTCGGTGACGCGGGCCGGCGGCGGCGCATCATCCCCGAAGCCTCCGGCCATGACCGTCGCCGTTCGCCGCTGCGTGGCGCGCAACAGATAGAAGCCGCCGAACCCGAACAGCACCGCCGCCGCGCCGTAGTGGAGCCAGCCATGGGCGTGGCCGCCCATCATCTGCCCCGCGCCCCGCAAGAGCAGGCCGACCAGGGTGGTGAAGAGGATATGTCCGGTGGCCGCGACCGTGGCCACGGCCAGCACGCGCCGCAGCGCCCAGCCCTGCGCCCGCCCGACCAGCACGAACGGCAGCCAGTGCGTCGGGAACAGCGCGTGGAGCAGCGCCGAGCCGAATCCGATGACGGCGAAGGACAGGAAGAGGGCGGAGGTCACGGACGCCTTTTCGCATGTTACAGTATAACGGTCGAGGGGGTTTCGCCGGATCGCCGTCCCGGACACGGAAATCGCCCCGGCGACGTTGACTCACCAGCACTCGGCTGTATAAGTCCGGCCCCTCGCCCGCAGGTCCATCTTGCGGGCGCGTCCTATTTTGCGAACTCATAGAATTTCAAGGCGATAACCGATGTACGCGGTGATCAAGACAGGCGGCAAGCAATACCGGGTCCAGGCGGGCGACGTGCTTGTGGTCGAAAAGCTGGCTGGTGAACCCGGCGCGGACGTCGCTTTCGGCGAAGTCCTGATGCTGGGCGACGGCGACGCGATCACCGTGGGCGCCCCGCTCGTGGACGGCGCGACCGTCACGGCGACCCTGATCGAAACCCGCAAGGGCGAGAAGGTGAAGATCTTCAAGAAGATCCGCCGCCAGGGCTACCGCCGCACCCGTGGCCACCGCCAGACCGAGACGGTCCTGCGGGTCACCGAGGTCGCCGGCGCCGGCAAGACCGACAAGTGGGAAGGCACGGTTGACCTGACCACCAAGGCCGAGCTGAACGCCCGCTCGCGCAATCTGAAGTTCGTCGCCCCCGTGGCCGCTGACGCCGCGCCGGCCGCCAAGGTCGAAGCACCGGCCAAGGCCGCGCCGAAGAAGGCCGCTGCGCCCAAGGCCGCCAAGGCTGACGACGCCGCCGCCCCCGCCAAGAAGGCCGCGCCCAAGAAGGCCGCCGCGAAGAAGGAAGCCGACGAAGCCTGAGGGCCTCGTCGCCTTAAGTAGGAGAGCACCATGGCTCACAAGAAATCAGGCGGTTCTTCCCGCAACGGTCGCGACTCGGCCGGCCGTCGTCTCGGCGTGAAGAAGTACGGCGGCGAAAAGGTCGCGGCCGGCAACATCATCATCCGTCAGCGCGGCACCAAGTTCTGGCCGGGCGACAACGTCGGCATCGGCAAGGACCATACGCTGTTCGCCCTGGTCGCCGGCGCCGTGCGCTTCGTAACCAAGCGCAACAACCGCACCTACGCGACGGTCGTTCCGGCCGAGCTCCAGGCCGCCGAGTAGGCGATCCTGGACCTCCATCCGGATCGCCCGACACAGGCGATCCGGACATGAAATTCCTTAGCGGGGAGTCCGGACGCCGGGCTCCCCGCTTTGCTGTTTCAAGGCCTCCCCCCGTCCCGCGAAGCCGGACGGCAGATCCAGGAGAGAGGCCGGGAGGTGACCATGTGTGTGATCGACATTTCACCGACGATCGAAACCCGCCGCATGACCCTGCGGGCGCCGGGCATGGCCGACGCGCCGCGTCTGGCGCGGCTGATGAACGACTACGACATCGCGAAGATGACCAGCCGCGTGCCGCATCCCTACAGCCTGTCCGACGCCGAGGACTTCGTCGCCCTGTGCCAGGGCGCCGATCCGCGCGCCGGCCGCAACTTCCTGCTCGACCTGGAGGACGAGGGCGTGGTCGGGGGCCTGGGCTTCTTCACCCCGCCAGACGGGCGGCTGGAGGTCGGCTACTGGATCGGCCGGGACTGGCAGGGCCGGGGCCTGGCGACGGAGGCCCTGACCGGCGCCCTGGCCTGGGCGGCCCGCGACTGGCGCAGGCGCTATGTGGTCGCAGGCCACTTCGCCGACAACCCGGCCTCGGGCCAGGTGCTGGTCAAGGCCGGCTTTCTCTACACCGGCGAGGTCAGGCCCCTGCCCTCCCGCGCCCGCGGCGAGCCGGCGGACACGCGGATGATGGTGTGGCTGGCGTAGGCCTAGTGCGCCGCGGCGATGGCCGCGTCGAGCGTGGCCAGGTCCATCTCGCCGGTCAGGGGGGTGCGGACCTTGACGCCGTTGACCATGAAGGTCGGCGTGCCGGTGACGCCCTCCTCCCTGGCGGCGCGGCCCACCCGCACATCCATGGCCTCGAAGGCGGCAGTGTCGGCGAGGCAGGCCTCGACCTGCGGCTGGGTCAAGCCGGCCCTGGCGGCCTCGCGGACCAGGATACGCCGCAGGCCGGTCACCGTGCCCTCGGCGTAGATCTCCTGCTGGGCGGCGAACACGCCCTCGATGACCTTGAAGTAGCCGGTCTTGCCGGCGCAGCGCGCGACGACAGCGCCGGCGACGGAGACCTGGGCCGGGGCGGTGATGTACTCGCGGTAGACGAACAGCACCTTGCCGCTGTCGATGTATTTGGCCTTGAAGGCCGGGAAAACGTCGTTGTGGAACCGGGCGCAGTGCGGGCAGGCCAGCGAGGCATACTCGACGACCACGACCTTCGCCTGCGGATTGCCCAGGGTCATGTCGTCGGGCCACAGCGGCGGCCGGGCGCTCATCGACACGGCCGGGAGGAGGAGAAGGGCCATCAGTCCGATCAGCAGTCTGGACGCGATGCGCATTTCCGTTCCCGTTTCCGCCCCCCGGCGTCCTCCGTTCTAGGACGGAAACCGCCGCGCTGGAAAGCCCCGGCGCCCTTCCCCGCGCGCGCGCCTTGCCTCATAAGGTCCCGATGAAGTTTCTCGACCAGTGCAAGATCTACATCCGCTCCGGGAACGGGGGCGGGGGCGCCGTGTCGTTCCGGCGCGAGAAGTACATCGAGTACGGCGGCCCGGACGGCGGCGACGGCGGTCGCGGCGGCGATGTCTGGATCGAGGCCGTCGAGGGGCTGAACACCCTGATCGACTACCGCTACAGCCAGCACTTCAAGGCCGACACCGGCACCCACGGCATGGGCCGCAACCGCCATGGCGCGGCCGGCGCCGATATCGTCCTGAAGGTGCCCGTGGGCACCCAGGTGCTGGAAGAGGACAAGGAGACCCTGGTCGCCGACCTCGACCAGGCCGGCATGCGCGTCCTGCTGGCCAAGGGCGGCAACGGCGGCTGGGGCAATGACCGCTTCAAGGGCCCCGTCAACCAGGCGCCCAAGCACGCCAACCCCGGTCAGGAGGGCGAGGAGCGCTGGATCTGGCTGCGGCTGAAACTGATCGCCGACGCCGGCCTTGTGGGGCTGCCCAACGCCGGCAAGTCGACCTTCCTGGCCGCCGTCAGCGCCGCCAAGCCGAAGATCGCCGACTATCCGTTCACCACCCTGGTCCCGAACCTCGGCATCGTCGACCTCTCGTCGGAGGAGCGGTTCGTGATCGCCGACATTCCCGGTCTGATCGAGGGGGCTTCGGACGGCGCCGGGCTCGGGACCCGGTTCCTCGGCCACGTCGAACGGGCCGGCGTGCTGATCCATCTTGTGGACGCCACGCAGGACGATGTCGCCGGCGCCTGGCGCACGGTCCGCACCGAGCTGGAAGCCTATGGCGAGGGCCTGGCCGAACGGGCCGAGATCCTGGCGCTGAACAAGATCGACGCCCTCGACGACGAAGAGCGCGAAGCCAAGGCCGCCGAACTGGAGGCCGCCTGCGGTCGCCGGCCGCGCCTGATCTCCGGCGTGTCCGGCGAGGGGGTTCAGGACGCGCTGCGCGCCGCCTTCCTCGAGGTTCGACGACACCGGGAGGCGGAAGCCGCCGCCTCGCAGACACCGGTCGACGACACCGCCGGCTGGTCGCCGGTCTAGCCGCGAACAGGGGAGTACAGAGATGATCCTTCAGGCGCTGCTCATGGCGATGCTGTTCGCCGAACCGGCCGCCACGCCGGCCTCCGTTCCGACGCCCGCCGCGCCCGCCGTCGCTCCGGCCACCGCGCCCGCCACTCCGCCGCCGCCGATGACGGATGCGCAGGCCATCGCCCGGGTCGACGCCTTGATGACCCCGTGGAAGGGCAAGTCCGGCGAGCGCCTTCGGGGGCTTCTCGGCCTCAGCGAGGCAACGCGGATGGCCAGCGATGGACAGGTCAGCTTCTGGGTGCGCCGCTCCGAGGCCACCGCCTGCGGCGTCAGCGCGGGCGGCGTGATCCGCTGCGGCGTCATCGGCGGCGCGGTCTGCCGCCTGGCCGTCGCCTTCGACAAGACCGGCAATGTGATCAACTGGAAAGCCTCCGGCGCGGGCGAGGCCTGCGAACTGTTCTTCGACGACATCGGCGCGCCCGGATGAGCACCGACGGGTCGGAAATCACCCGGGCCCGTCGAATCGTCGTCAAGGTCGGCTCCGCCCTCGTCGTCGACGCCCAGGCCGGCGTCCCGGACCGCGCCTGGCTGGCCGCCTTCTCCGCCGACGCCGCCCGGCTGCGGGCTCGTGGCCAGCAGGTTCTGGTGGTGTCCTCCGGCGCCGTGGCGCTGGGCCGTCGGCGCCTGGGCCTGTCGCGCCGCAAGTTGACCCTGCCGGAAAAGCAGGCCGCCGCCGCCGCGGGCCAGTCGCTGCTGATGCGCGCCTGGGAAGAAGCCTTCGAGCCGCACGGCCTGGCCGTCGCCCAGGTGTTGATGACCCGCGACGACACCGAGGTCCGCCGCCGCTGGCTGAACGGCCGGGCCACGGTCGACACCCTGCTGTCGCTGGGCGTGGTCCCGGTGGTCAACGAGAACGACACCGTGGTCACCGAGGAAATCCGCTATGGCGACAACGACCGGCTGGCCGCCCGCGTGGCGCAGATGATCGCCGCCGACGCCCTGGTGCTGCTCAGCGACATCGACGGCCTCTACACCGCCGACCCCCGCGGCGACCCCTCCGCCACGCGGCTGGACCGGATCAGCGAGATCACGCCGGACATCGACGCCATGGCCGGCGGCGCCAACGCCGGGGCCGGGGTCGGGACGGGCGGGATGGCCACCAAGATCGCCGCCGCCCGCATCGCCCGCGCCGCCGGCTGCGCCACCATCATCACCCTGGGCCGTCGCCCGCAGCCGCTGCAGGCGATCGAGGACGGCGCGGCCGCCACGGTCATCGAGGCCTCGCTCAGCGCCGCCGCCGCCTACAAGGGCTGGATCGCCGGCTCTCTTTCGCCGCAGGGGGCGCTGGTCGTCGACGCCGGGGCGGCCGGGGCGCTTGCGAAAGGCAAGAGCCTGCTGGCCGCCGGGGTTCGCGGGGTCGAGGGCCGCTTCGGCAAGGGCGATGCGGTCATGGTCCGGGCCGAGGACGGTCGCGAGCTGGGCCGGGGCCTGGTTCGCTATGACGCCGCCGACGCCGAGAAAATCCTCGGCCTGCGCAGCGACGCCATCGAGGCGGTGCTCGGCTTTACCGAAGGCCCGATGATCCACGCCGACGACCTGGCGATGGCCTGACGCCCGGAAACGGGCTAAGGCTCATCCTGAGCATATCCGGGGACGGACGGAAACGATGGACGACGCGGGCGGTGGTCTGCAGGCGATGATGGCGGCGACGGGCCGGGCGGCCCGCGAGGGCGCGCGCGCGCTGCGCCTCAGCACGGCCGACCAGCGCACCGCCGCCATCATCGCCATGGCCGCCGCTATCCGCGCCGATGCCCAGGCCATCCTGGCCGCCAACCTCAGGGACCAGGCCCGGTCGCGCGAGGCCGGCCTTTCGGCGCCGATGATCGACCGCATGCTGCTCGACGCCGACCGGCTGGAAGGCGTGGCGAAGGCGGTGGAGACGGTCGCCGCCATCCCCGACCCCGTCGGGGCGGAGATCGCCCGCTGGACCCGCCCCAACGGCCTGGACATCGCCCGGGTGCGCACTCCGATCGGCGTCATCGCCATCATCTACGAGAGCCGGCCCAACGTGACGGCCGACGCCGCCGCCCTCTGCATCCGCTCGGGCAATGCGGCGATCCTGCGCGGCGGGTCCGAGTGCCTGCTGACCAACGCGGCGATCCACGCCAGCGTGGTCAGGGGCCTGGCCGCCGCCGGCCTGCCGGCAAGCTGCGTGCAGGTGGTCAAGACCGCCGACCGCGCCGCCGTCGGGGCCATCCTGTCGGGCCTGGACCGCACAATCGACCTGATCATCCCGCGCGGCGGCAAGAGCCTGGTCGCCCGGGTGCAGGCCGAGGCCCGCGCGCCGGTGCTGGGCCATCTCGAAGGCCTCAACCATGTCTTCGTCCATGAGGCCGCCGATATCGCCAGGGCCCGGGACATCGTGCTGAACGCCAAGATGCGGCGGGTGTCGGTCTGCGGCGCCGCCGAGACCCTGCTGATCGACCGCGCGGCCGCCGGGCGGCTGCTGCCGCCCATCGCCGACGCCCTGATCCAGGCCGGCTGCGAACTGCGCGGCGACGCCCCTTCGCGGGCCATCGAGCCGTCGATGACTCCGGCGACCGTGGAGGACTGGACCACCGAATACCTGGCCCCGATCATCTCCGTGGCGGTGGTCGACGGAGTGGAAGGCGCGGCCGCCCACATCGCGGCCTTCGGCTCGGGCCACACCGACGCCATCGTCACCGAAGACGCCGCCGCCGCCGACCGCTTCATCGCCCTCGTCGACTCGGCCATTGTGCTGGTCAACGCCTCGACCCAGTTCGCCGACGGCGGCGAGTTCGGTTTCGGGGCCGAGATCGGCATCGCCACCGACAAGCTGCACGCCCGCGGCCCGGTCGGCGCCGAGCAGCTGACCACCTTCAAATACGTCGTCCGGGGGTCCGGCCAGACGCGTCCCTGACGCGGCGGCCGGGGGTGAGCGCTTGATCCTGTCCCGACACAGCCCGTTCGGCGGTCCAGTCCGCGCCACGCTGAAGAGCGGCGCGGCCTCGCTGCGGCCGGGCTTCCACCTGCAGCCGGGGATGCGGGTCGGCCTCTACGGCGGCTCGTTCAATCCCGCCCACGACGGCCACGCCCACGTCGCGGAGACCGCTCGCAAGCGGCTGGGGCTGGACCGGGTGATCTGGCTGGTCTCACCGCAGAACCCGCTGAAGTCGTCGCGTGACACGGCGCCGCTGGCCGAGCGCATGGCCGGCGTCCGGCGCCAGGCGCGCGACCGCGGCATGGTCGTCTCCGACGTCGAGTCCCGAATGGGCTCGCAGTACACGATCGACACCGTGCGGGCCCTGAAGGCGCGGTTTCCGGGCGTGAAGTTTGTCTGGATCATGGGCGCCGACAGCCTGGCCACCTTCCACCGCTGGCGGGGCTGGACCCAGATCATGCGCGAGCTGCCGGTGGCGGTGATCTCCCGTCCCTGGGCCAGTCTGAAGAGCCGCTTCTCGCCCACCGCTCGACGGTTCGCCTTCGCCCGGCGGCCGGCGGCCCAGGCGGCGTTGCTGCCCGATCAGACGGCGCCGGCCTGGGTCTACCTGCACGGCCCGCTCAACTTCGCCTCCTCCACGGCCCTTCGAGAGGGGCGCCGCAAGGGCGAAAAGTGATTCGCTGACGGCGGCCGACGGACGTGCTATGAGGTCTCGCTTGCGAGGCTAACAAGGAGCACTCCGCTGAACCGCGAGTTCGCGCCCGTGGCGCACGAAGCCCATACCGGGGCTTCAACCGACGA
The DNA here is from genome assembly GCA_044347965.1 of Caulobacter sp. Lineage (GTDB taxonomy): Bacteria > Pseudomonadota > Alphaproteobacteria > Caulobacterales > Caulobacteraceae > Caulobacter. The sequence goes on along the minus strand of JBIKTU010000011.1, from coordinate 4,093 downwards.
ACCCCGACAGATGGGATCGCTCGAAGACCTGATCATGACCCGGCTGGACGACGACAAGGCCGAGGACATCGTTCTCATCGATCTGAAGGGCAAGAGCCCGATGGCCGACACGATGATTGTCGCGTCCGGCCGTTCGCACCGTCACGTCGGCGCGCTGGCCGACCACATCCTGCGGGCGCTGAAGGAAACCGGCCACGGCAAGGCGCGGGTCGAGGGCCTGCCGCACTGCGACTGGGTGCTGATCGACGCCGGCGACGTGATCGTCCACCTGTTCCGCCCCGAGGTCCGGACCTTCTACAACATCGAGAAGATCTGGTCGGTCGACTCCGCCCACATCACCCCGGCGGCGAACTAGGCCCTGCGTGCTTCGACACGCGCCTTCAGCGCTGCTCAGCATGACGTGGGTTCACAGCCTTCTGAAGACGTCATCCTGAGCAGGCCCGAAGGGCCGTGTCGAAGGACGCAACGCGCCCCATGAAGATCACCCTCCTCACCGTCCATCGTCTCGGCCGGGCCCCTGAAGCCTTGCTGGCGAAGGACTATGCCGAACGCGCCACGGCCAGCGGGCGTGCTCTGGGCCTTGGCCCCGTCGAGATCGTCGAGGTCGAGGCGCGCAAGAGCGGCAAGGGTCCCGAGGCCGAGGTGATCCTGCCCCATCTGAAGGACGCGCACGTCGTCTGCTGCGACGAGCACGGGACGGTCCGCACCTCCCGCGACTTCGCCGGACGCATCGGCCGGCTGCGCGACGACGGTGTGCGGCGGCTCGTCTTCGTGATCGGCGGCGCCGACGGGCTGGACCCGACCGTGCTGGCGGCCGCCAACGAGAAACTCGCCTTCGGTCCCCAGACCTGGCCGCACGCGCTGGCCAGGGCGATGCTGGCCGAGCAGGTCTATCGCGCCGTGACCATCCTGGGCGGGTCGCCTTACCACCGCGACTGAGCTATCGCTTCCGTATGCGCCGCCGCCTGATCCTCCCCGCCGTTCTCGTCCTCGCGGGCGTCGCCGGGGGCAGTGTGGCGCAGGAGCCGGCCAGCGCGCCGTCGCAGGCCATGGTCGCCGTCCAGTCCGGCTCGATCGGCGGCCGAATCGAGGCGCGACGTCAGATCGAGGCCCTGCGCGGCGAGCTCAAGCGGCTGGCCTCGCGCCAGGCCCAGGACAGCCGCGACGTGGCCAGCGCCCGCATGCGGCTGCAGATGCTGAACGTGCGCGAGACCGCCCTGACCGCCGAGCTGGGCCGCGATCGCAACCGGCTGGCCCGGCTTCTGGGCGCGCTCCAGCTGTTCCGCCGCCAGCCGCCTCCGGCCCTGCTGGTGCGGCCCGAGGACGCCCGCGACGCGGTTCGCGCCGCCATCCTGATCCGCGCCATGACCCCGACGCTTGAGGCCCGAGCCCGCGCCTATGCCGAGGAGGCGCGCGAGATCGCCGCCCTGCGCCGTCAGGCCGCCGCGGCCGACGCCGAACGCTTTACCGCCGAGAGCCTTGCCGCCCAGCACCGGGGCGATGTCGAACGTCTGCTGACAGAGCAGTCGGAGATCGAGAAGCGGTTCGCCGACGACGCGCTGCTGGCCGGCCGCGACGTCGGCAGCCCGGGCCAGCTGGTCGACAGCTTCCCGCGCGTGACCGGCGGCGACGCCGGCCCCGGAGCCCTGCGGCGTCCGGTCGACGGTCAGCCGGCGCGGCGCTTCGGCGCGGCTCTGCCGGGCGGCGGCAAGTCCGAGGGCCTGGCCTTCACCGCCCGCCCGGGCGCCGTGGTGTCCAGCCCCGCGCAAGGCGTGGTTGAATTCGCTGGGCCGGTGACCGGCTGGGGCGTCATCTTGATCTTGCGGACGGCGGGGGCCTACCATCTGGTGCTCGGCGGCATGAGCGAAGTGACGGTGGCGCCCGGACAGTCGGTCGCGCCCGGCACGCCGGTAGGCCGGGTCGCCGAGGGCGGACGATCCGGGTCGGAGCTCTATCTCGAGCTTCGCCGCTCTGGGACGCCGGTCGATCCGGCGCCCTGGCTTCCGGGTGGAAGCCGGGCCTCGGCGGCGACGCCTTAATTTCGGCCCGGCCTCCGCGCGAGGTTGGCGCGGAACTTGTATCAGTCACGGCGCGTAACGCCGTTTAGGGAGCCCCGACGGGCGATGACGAAGAAGAACCTGCTGATCGGCGCTTGCGCCTTTGTCCTGGGCGCCGGCTCCATGGCCTATGTGAGCCAGACGGCCGAGGCCACCGCCAAGCCCAAGGGTCAGGCCTATCACATGCTCGAACTGTTCGGCGACGTGCTGGACAAGGTCGAGCGCCAGTACGTGGTGCCCGTCGACGAGAAGAAGCTTATCGAGGCCGCGATCGAGGGCATGGTCGCCTCGCTCGACCCCCACTCGGCCTATCTTGCGCCCGAGAGCTTCGAGGACATGCAGGAGTCGACCCGCGGCGAGTACGGCGGGCTGGGCATCGAAATCACCAGCGAGGACGGGGTGGTGAAGATCATCGCCCCCATGGACGGCACGCCCGCCTCCCGCGCCGGCCTGCAGCCCGGCGACTACATCACCGGCGTCAACGGCGAGAGCGTCATCGGCCTGCCCAGCAACGAGGCGGTCAAGCTGATGCGCGGCAAGCCGGGCGAGAAGGTCACCCTGACCATCGCACGCGAGAAGACCGACCCGTTCGACGTCACCCTGGTGCGCGAGGTCATCAAGCCCCGCACCGTGACCGCGCGCCTGGAAGGGGAGTACGGCTATGTGCGTCTGTCGGGCTTCAACGAGAAGGCCACCGACGAGGTCATCGCCGCCATCGAGAGCCTGAAGAAGCAGAACCCGCGGATGAAGGGCCTGGTCTTCGACCTGCGGAACAATCCGGGCGGCCTGCTCGACCAGGCGGTCGGCGTCTCCGACATCTTCCTGGACGGCGGCGAGGTGGTCAGCCAGCGCGGCCGCGCGGCCGACGACATCGAACGCTATCACGCCCGCCCGGGGGACATGCTCAACGGCCTGCCGGTGGTGGTGCTGGTCAACAGCGGCTCGGCCTCGGCGGCCGAGATCGTCGCCGGCGCCCTGCAGGATCGCAAACGGGCCGAGGTCGTCGGCCTGACCAGCTTCGGCAAGGGCTCGGTGCAGCAGGTCATCCCGCTCAACGGCGGCGAGGACGGCGCCCTGAAGCTGACCACGGCGCGCTACTTCACGCCGTCGGGCAAGTCGATCCAGCGCACCGGCATCGAGCCGGACCTGGAGGTGGCCTCCACCCGTGAACAGGCCGAGCTGATCGCCACCCGCTCGATCCAGTACAGCGAGGCCATGCTGCGCAACGCCCTGGACGCCGAGGAGGGCAAGACCCGCCGCGGCGCCCACACCCCGGCCGAGGCGCCGCCGATGACCTTCGACGAGGAGGCCTGCAAGAAGGTCACGCTCGCCACCCTGACCATCAGCTGCGACTTCCAGCTGCAGCGGGCCATTGACGTGCTGCGCAACGGCTCGGTCTCGGCCACGCCCAAGCTGCCCAAGCCGCAGCCGCGCGTCGCCGTGGTGGACGGCAAGGTTCAGCCGAAGACCGAGACGAAATAGCGCTTCATTAACCATACCGGTCGAGGCTGGGGCGGGTTAGACTCCCCCTGCTTCGCCATGTTCTCAAAAAAACCGCTCGCCCCTCCCGTTGTCGAGTCCGCGCCGAGTCCGCTCGCGCGCGCGCAGGCCCTTGCGCTCGGCGCGGTGCAGAATCCCTACATCTCGGCTGGCGGGGCGGGGCTGCTGTTCCTGACCACCCTGGCCGTGCTGATCATGATCACCGGCGATCCGAAGGCCGGCGCGCCGGTGGTGCGGATCTCCCTGGCCCAGGCCGCTGCCAGCGGCGTCGAGGTGCCGGGCTGGCGCGAGGGGCTGGCCCCGGAGACCGACGGCGAGGCCACGGTCAGCACCGGCTACTACTCCCTCTCCGAGGACCCGATGTCCTTCGCCGCCACCGGCCCCATCGAGGGCTCGGCGGTCATCACCCTGCCCGGCGGCGGGATCGCCGAGGGCGGCGGCGCGGCCAGCGCCCTGCCCATCGCCCCGCTGGCCGGCCTGACGGCGCCCGGACCAGGCGGCGCGCCCCTTCCCGTCATCGGACCGGGGGGGCAGAC